>NZ_NGJZ01000003.1 GCF_003987595.1 Vagococcus entomophilus
GCTGATCACTTGGGATTTCTGTTACTTCTTTCCCTGTTTTATCAACGATCTTCGCCACTTTGACTTCCGTCGTTCCGTCTTCTTTATCGGTGCCTTTGACGTCTTTCAGTGGGTCAATCTTATCCCCAACTTTATACGTTTGATCTTGCGCTTCGATAACCGGTTTGTCGTTGCTTTTAAATGTTTGAGTGTAGCTGATTGATTCATCAGTATTATTGGTTAAATCTTCTTTTTCGTTGCCATATGTACTGTATTCAACATAGTATCCTTCAAGTCCAGCCCAAGAATTATCAACTTGATTGGCATTGTTTCGTAAATCATTCCATTTTCTAGGATTTGCTCCAAAACCACTAAAAGCAAATTGTAAAAAGGCTTCATTAGAATTGTTAGCATTTGGTTCGCCACTGTTAAAGTTACTGTACACTCCATCAATGGTTCCACCAGCATAAGCGGTATTATAGAAAGTGTTCCCTGCTTCTGGACCATCTGCCCAATACCATTTTGTATTGTTGGAGGCGACATTAATTGCATAATTGCTCGCGTCTGTGCTTAGAGTTGATTCGTCATTGATTTTCGCACCAGAGTTTAGCACAGCACGTGTACCACCAAGCCAACCACCCTTATTTGCAATACTTCCGTAAATAAAATCTTGTTCATCTTGTGAAGTAATGGTAGCTAAGTATCCATGTAGCCCTTTATAAGTTCTCTGTTTAGCTGCATTGTAAGCCTCTAACCATGTTTTAGCTTCCGGTACATATTCATAATAATGAGAAATGCCCATTTCGTCGACATATTTTGTTATTTTTTGTTTAGAGATATCAACCGTAATACTTGCTTGATTATTACTAGTATCGACTCCTGTAACCACTATATTTTTTAAAACATCTGTTACCTTGTCTTGATTTTGAGCAGTCGCAAAAACTAAACTATAGTTTACGCCCTCACTTGTGACTACTTTGGTAATATTTACATCAGATGTACTTGCGTTATATCCATTAATCGTTAGGTCCGAAGCTTGTTTTGTTGTGATTGAAATAACTGAGTAGTTATCTCCAACAGGTACACTAATATTATTTAATGTATAGCTCTCTCCGTTTTTAACAACCTCATAAGATAATGCTTTTTCATTCTCCGCAGCAAGTGCATATGTCCCATTGTTTGATGGACTATTTGCTAGTACTTGGGACAAAGGAAAATTTCCAACTAAAGTTGTCATGACGAGTCCTGTGGTTGCACTAGCACGAATGATCTGATACGCTTTGTTTTTTAGCCTTTTTTTCACTTTTTAAGCTCCTTTATTTAATTTATCTGTTCCATGTCTATCATCATTCTATCGGGATAAACGGTTTAAATCAACAAAAAAAAACTATGTATCCCCCTTTTAACGAATTGTTTTTTTTTTGTTTATTTTTAATACTCTCTACTCAATCATTTTTTTCCTTTAAATGATAACTTTTATGCGTAATAAATGACAAAAATAGGGTTTTTAAAAAAAATAAAAAAAACAAAAGAAAATTCCTTTGATTTTTTTATAAATAATTTTATTTTGAGTGTAAAATTAATCAATAATTTTATACACAGATTCTAAAAATACTTCTCTGCCATAAAAGTCTCGATTTAGTAGCTCTGGAAAAATTTCTTGGAAAAAGTATTGGACAGACGGACGATGACCATACTCTTTGATGGTGTGAATTGATTCAACAAACATTTCTTTATAAACAGATTCGGGATTATTTTTTATAATTTCTTCAAACGATTCATAGAGTAAATCAACTTTATCTGCCACCGCCAGAATCTCCCCTTCGACCGATTCATCTTTTCCCTCAAAAAGCCTTCTTCGATAAATCTCTTGGAACGCTTCGGGAATTTCTTGATTGATGAATTCATCTGTCATTTTTTCCTCTACAGTTTGAAGCATTCCCCGCAATTCTTTACTCGCATATTTCACTGGTGTTTTAATATCTCCAATAAAACGCTCCGTATAATCATGATTTAATGATTTTTCATATAAAGTTTTCCAATCAATAGAAACTCCTTGATTTTCTTCAATATCACCTAACACTTGAGCAATAGAGGCCACTCGGTAAGAATGCGCCGCTACAGTATGCTCAGTAAATTTAAAAAATCCTGGCGCTCTTGTTATTTTTTCTAAGTTATTTAAGCCTAAAATAAATTCATTCAATCCCATTTGTACCCCTCCATTTTTTTATTATCATACCATCATTTTCCAAATAAGCAACTCTATTTTACGATTTTATCTGTTTATTCCACTACGACTTTTATGCTAGGTGAAACAAAAACTCAACCAGCCGCGGTTTACTTGGCTATAACACGTATTTTCCGCTTTAACTGCCTGTTTGGGCGCATAGCTTTTTTTTCGTTTGCCCCTCCTATGACCTGTTTATTGAGGTTATTACTATAAGCTCTTCCATGATTTTTACAGTAGAAAGATTTCAATTATCTCTTATATTTCTGCAAAATGTTTTATTTCAAATAATTTAAGCAAGATTTAAATAAATATAAGCAACAAGTGCTATAATAAAAACTAATTTAATTTGAACTCTGAAAGGGGGAGTCTTATTGTATACTCGTTGGAAAATTTACTACCAAAAACATTTTTCTAGTCCATTGTTTGCGCCCAAAGATGTTTTTCAACTAACTCTTCCAATTATAGTTGATCAGAGTTTTGTGATTGGAATGTCGCTGTTAAATACTGCAATGATTAGTTCTGCAGGGATTGCAGCTGTAAGTGCCGTCAACCTAGTCGAATCGCTAAACATTTTTTTCATTAGCGTATTTATTGCACTCGCTACAGGTGGAACAGTAATGGTCGCACAAGCAAGAGGAAAACACGAGGAACAACTGGTGGAACGTTCAGGCACTGGTACCTTGACTGTCGTTTTTGGTTTAGCTTTACTCCTTGCCACATTCATCTTACTCTTCCATCGACCACTTTTAACCGGACTTTTTGGTGGCTCCAGTCCCGCTGTTATGGCTAACGCTAAAATCTACCTGATTGGTTCAATGCTGAGTTACCCTGCATTAGCAATTGTTGAAGCTGCTTGTGGCATTTTGCGGGGGGTTGCCGATACTCGTGCCTCTTTATTTTTATCAGCTTTTACTAATATTGGCTATGTGCTCTTAAACTTACTGTTCATTCAAGTATTCCACTGGGGCATAGTTGGAATGTCTGTCGCAATTAACATTGCTCGGCTTCTAGGAGCCATCCTGTCTTTGTGGTATCTTACTTATCAAAACGATTCCTTACATTCTTCTTTTAAACGTTTAGTTCCTATTGATTTTCCACTCGTTAAAAAGGTGTTGAAAGTTGGCTTTCCTTTTGCTGCAGAACAATTATTTTTTAATGGTGGCAAAATTTTAACCCAAATTTTTATTGTACAGCTAGGAACGCTCGCCTTAAGTGCCAATGCGATTGGCGGTTCTTTAACCATGCTTCTTGAAATCATTCCAGGATCACTAGCTTTGGCTCTTGTTCCAATTGTTGGACAGTCAATTGGGGCAAACGATCAAAAAAGTGTTCAAAAGTTTTGGCGTTCTTTTCTTGGACTCGCATCGATTTCGACCCTTTTAACGAGTGGTCTGCTTATTCTTGCCTACCCTATTATTATTCGCTTATTTAATGCTCCTAAAGCCGTTGAGCAACAAGTTTTCCTACTACTTCTACTTGTATCAGTTGCCAGAATTCTTGTCTGGCCCATTAGTTTTATCACCCCCTCTGCACTTAGAGCAGCTGGAGATGCCTCTTTTACTTCGATTGTCTCATTGATTACGATGTGGAGTATTCGGATTATTCTTGGTTACTTACTAGGAATTACCTTTCATTATGGGTTAATTGGGGTCTGGCTCGCTATGTGTGTGGAATGGGGAATTCGCGGCATTATTTTTACCCTTCGAATGAAACGTGGAAAATGGCGGACTAAAAAAATCATTTGATTGATGCAGCGATTAATGACAACGAACAATCAGTCTCAAAGTAAAAACTTTTGGGACTGATTGTTCGTTGTTTTAGCTTTAATATCTTCGCAACATTTTCGTAAAAAGTCTTCAATAAACCTCTTCTATACTTGAGCTATCAACCAATCATAGGAGGGCTTAATTATGGGAATAATCTACAGTATTTCAATACTAATCGGCTTAGGGTTACTGCTCAATGACATGAAGCGTCCCTAAACTCGTTTATAACAAAATAAAATCTTTGGGATTGACATACAAATCCACGAATTCATTTTTCTTTGGTATCGTTTCTACATTATTTAGTAGATCCACAGCTATATCTACCCCATTAATTTGATAATGACACCTAACAATATTGCCCAAAACATCACGACGAAGATACTGACAGCTTCGAATGATACAATCGGTCTCATTCTGTGGCTCCAGTTTAATCACTTCCGGCCGAATGGCCACCTTTTTCACATCTGTGTGTAAATATCTTGAATCAGATAGAATGGGAGCAATTTTTTCTTTTTCAAAACAATTATAATGGCCAATAAAGCTTGCTACAAAGTCGTTTTTCGGATAAGAATATAACTCTTCCGGCGTCCCTGATTGAACAATTTCCCCATCATGCATCACATGAATGGTGTCACTAATGAGCATGGCTTCTTCTTGATCATGTGTCACAAAAATCATGGTCATGCCCAACTCTTGTTGCAACGTCCGAAGCTCAAGTTGTAATTCCTTCCTAATCTGTGCATCTAACGCACTAAGAGGCTCATCTAACAATAAAACTTTTGGTTCCACAATCAATGCCCGAGCCAATGAGACTCTTTGCTGTTGTCCCCCAGATAAATCACTAGGAAATGCTGCACTTTTTTCCTCCAAATGAATTAAACTTAGCATCGTCATCACTTTTTGATGAATTGTTTTTTTATCTAATTTTTGCACACGCAGTCCATAAGAAATATTATCGTAGACCGTCATATTAGGGAACAACGCGTAAGACTGAAAGACCATACTAATGTCTCGGTTTTGAGCGCTTTGTTTAGAAATATCTTTTCCATCTAAATATAAGTTTCCACCATTAGCTGTTTCTAAACCAGAAATCAAACGCAAAAGAGTCGACTTCCCACACCCACTAGGTCCAAGGAGCGTCACCAATTTTCCTTGTTCTACAGACAGATCCACATTTTTTAATACCTGTTGCTTGCCAAACCACATCTCTAATTTTTCCACCTGTAAAAAACTCATTATATTGTCTCCCATTCTAACTTATTTTTGCTGTAGAAGTATTTTTTTCGACTATCTTCTGACTCTCTCTACCAAATCGCCTTTTTTTTCGAGTATTATTTGCGCTTTCTTTCATTTTTTTACTCAATTGATTCATCCCGAATCCAACTAAAAATAAAATAATAAAGTAAACCACCATGACAGAACTTGCAATATGCCCATTTTCGTTCATTCGACGCAACATATAGATTCGGATCGTTTGAAAACGTCCTCCAATTAAAAGGTTTGTTAGGACAAACTCACCTAAAAATCCCGAAAAAATCATCAAAGAACTAAGTAAAACACCAAAGCGAATATTTGGGAGGATTACTTTCAAAAATGTAGTCATGCTACTGGCACCCAACATCTTGGAAGCCTCAATCAGAGACTTGCTATCGATAGCCACCATACTGTTGCGAATTCCTTGATAGATTAGCGGAAGTGAGGTAATAAACAAAGCACCCACTAACACTAAGAACATGGGAATTTGACTGCCAGAGTAAATCTTTAATAATCCAGTCGCTAAAATTACCCCTGGTAATGCGTAAGACACCAGTGAAAAGTATTGCATGGTGTAATCAACTTTGGGAAACATATGGTAGACGACATACACTGCAGGTAACATTACTACGAGCAAAACTATTAGTGACACAATCGCTAATAAAAATGAATGCCCAATCGCAACATAAAAATTTGTATCTCCAAAGAGCTGCTTGATCCATTCTAAAGTCACCCCCTGTGGCAGGATTGTCTTCCCCCATTTTGTCGCAAAAGCGTAAATTGTCGTTGACACAAAAGGCGTCGCATAAAAAATTGCAAAAATCAGTAAAATTAGTTTCGTCGAAAGTGGCAGTTTCTTTTTCATAGTGACGTCCTCCTTACTCTTCTAACCAACAGCTGAGATAAAATCATTGCCAGAACCATCATGCCAAAAAACACCACTGCTAAAGCACTTCCTACATTCGGTCTAGCATAAACATCCCCTGCAATCAATGCTGAAATTCTAGTAGTTAGTAAGTTAATGTTACTCCCTACTAACGCATACGCCGTCTCATAAGTTCCTAGGCCGTTGGCAAACAAAATGATAAAGGTACTCCCGAGCGTTGGCATCAGTAGCGGAATGCCCACCTTGCGCCAGTAAAAAGAACGACTAGCACCAAATAAGTCGGATACTTCAATCCATTCTTTCTTCATCTTACGCATAGCAGGATAGATAAAAATCACCCCAAGGGGAATTTGAAAATACAAATAAGTTAGAACTAATCCTCGCCAGGAATACAGGTTAAACGTCATCAAATGGGGAAAAGCAAGTTTTAAAATCCCAGAATTCCCCAACAAGATAATAAACGCAAAGGCTAACGGGACCCCTGCAAAATTCGCCACCAAATTGGTCACTACCGTTATTTTTTCTTGCCATTTTTCTGACAGTTTTAATAAGCAATTACACAAAACAATAGCTAAAATCAGGCCTAAAACACTTGAAAACAAGCCGATTAGCGCGCTATTATAAAAAGCTTGATAAAAAAAGGAATTGGTAAATATCTCATGATAATTAGATAAGGTCCAGGCTCCATTTGTATCTGTTTGAAAACTAGAAAGAACCATGCCAATTACTGGCATACATAAAAATAATGCCAGCATACATACCAAGGGAAACACCACTGCTATAAAAGGAAGTTTTTTTTTCATATTTGCTAACATCGAATTCTCCTTTACTGAATCCACTTAGGAAATGTTACGGTCACCATCTTTTCAGCAACTGGAATTTTCAATAACTGACAAGCAAATGGTGCCAGCTGTAATTGAGGAATTAATTCTGTCCTTTTTTCTGCTTCTATCTTGTCAGAAATTACAAATAGAGGAACTTCTCTATGAGCAGAAAGTGAGCCCCCATGTATCCCATGTTCGTCCATCCCATGGTCACTTGTAACAATTACTTGATACCCTTGTTCAACCCATTTTGGTAAGAAAAGACCTAAGACATTGTCCACACGATTAACCATACCGAAATATTCTTTCGAAAAGCCCCCATACTTATGCCCTGCATCGTCAATGTTCATCGAATGAACCAAAACAAAATCTGGCTGACTTCTTTCGATAAGAGCATGCGCATCAGCAAACAAATGGCTATCTGGGTAAGTGTCTTCAAAGTAAAATAATCCTTGTTGAATATTTTTTTCGGGATTTTCTTGGAAACGATGATTGAAAATAGAAAAGGGTGCTTCATTATACAATTCACTAACCCAGTGATAGGCTGCAGCTGCTGTTTTTTTGTTCTGTTCTTTGCAGAGTGAGAAAATAGACTGTTCTTTTGAATTTCGCACAGAAGCATTTGTGGTGATACCATTTTGATAAGTAGGAACCCCTGTCATCAACACTTCATACAGTGGTCTTGAATTACTCGGCATTTCTGCTTGAACTTTGTAAGAACTTGCCTTGCCATGTTCCACCAAATGATTCATATATCCTAACTGTTCCATCGCCGCTTCATAACGACACCCATCAAGTACAATAAAGATTAATTTATTTTGCATAGATCAATACCTCCTGTTGCCATTTTTCTGGTAAGCTAAGGGCTGTTTTGTCCCAAGCTGTACTATCTTTTAGTGGTTGCACAGATTTATATTCACTATCTGGCAATAGCTTATCTTTGACCTCTTGTGGTAATTTAACAGTGGAGCGTATCGGACGTGCGTATCCTTTCGCTAAATTAATTTGACCTTCATCTGAAAGGATGTACTCTCTAGCTAATTTTGCAGCATTTGGATGTGGCGCATTTTTATTAATCAAAGTAGTGTAACCACTCATAACAGATCCATCTGTTGGAATTTCAACTTTAAATCTCGTTTTATCTACTTGATCTCGGTAATTAAGTGCATTGAAATCCCACATTACTGCTACATCAATTTCCCCTTTTTCTAAATTCGCCATGGTCGAATCAACAGAAGACAAGCGACCTTCTTTAGCGATTTTAGCAAAATACTTTAATCCCGGAGCAATATTGGTTTCATCTCCACCATTCGCAATTGCTGCAGCAAGTACTGCAAATTGTGATTGATTCCCTTTGGTTACGTCTCCAATCGCAACTTTATATTTACTATTTGCGAGTTCTTTCCAAGTCTTAGGAATATTTTTGACATTTTTGGTATCTACCATGAAAGAAATCGTTCCAGTATAACTAAGCATCCAGTATCCTTTATCATCCTTAGCCCAACTTGGAATATCTTTCCAGTAAGAAGTTTTATAGGCTTGAACTAGATTTTTTTGAACCGCTAATGGTCCAAAACTAATTCCTACATCTCCTATATCTGCAGTTCCGTTTGTCCCCTCAGATTGAAATTTTGCCAATTCTTCTGCACTAGACATATCAGTATCTGTGTGGTTAATGCCATATTTGGTCTTGATGTCGCCCCAAGTACCTACCCAATTCGCCCATGAATCTGGCATACCTACACTAGCTACTTGACCTTCTGCTTTTGCCTTTTTGGTAATTTGCTCAAGTGTTTGTGTGCTGTTTTCTTTGTTAGCTTCAGCGGTTGACTCTGTTTTTTTATTTGAAGAACAACCCCCAAGTCCCAGAACTACTAACACACCTGCCATGCTAATGCCCACTTTTTTTACCATCGTTTTTGTCAATTGCATTTTCTTCCTCCTGAATTTTAACTTTAGAAGAACTCCCTCTTCCGCCTCAAGTATAACGGCTTTTTGTAAATTTCCCTTTCAAATAAAGGATAAAATTTTGTTAAATACAGGTAAAAATTTTGTTTATGTTTGACTTTTATCAAAGAAAAAAACGGTTTACCAAAATAAAAATAATTATTTTCATAAAAAAATATTAGGCATACCTTAATTTTTGGTGTATGATATAACTATGAATTGGTTCAAATTTATTTTCAAAGGAGTTTTATCAATGAACAATCAAAATAAAACAAGGAAGAAGCATTTAGTTGAATATGCTAATGGACCTTCCTTAGAAGAAATCAACGGAACGATCGAAGTTCCTAAAGGCATGAGTTTTTGGAAAACCTTGTTTGCCTATTCTGGGCCAGGTGCGCTTGTTGCTGTAGGCTATATGGATCCAGGAAACTGGTCAACTTCAATTACGGGTGGTCAAAATTTCCAATATTTACTTATGTCAATCATTCTCATTTCTAGCTTAATCGCCATGTTGTTACAATATATGGCTGCAAAATTAGGAATTGTTTCGCAAATGGATTTATCTCAAGCAATTCGAGCTAGAACAAGTAAACCACTGGGGATTGTCTTATGGATTTTAACCGAGCTGGCTATTATGGCAACAGATATTGCAGAAGTAATTGGTGGTGCAATTGCACTTTATCTACTATTTAAAATTCCATTAGTTATTGCTGTATTTATTACTGTTTTCGATGTACTGCTATTATTATTATTAACAAAGATTGGCTTTAGAAAAATTGAAGCCATTGTCGTTGCATTAATTTTTGTTATTTTCATTATTTTTGCTTACCAAGTAGCTCTTTCACATCCTGATTGGGCACAAGTGATCAAAGGTTTAGTCCCTAGTGCTGAAGCTTTTTCTAGCTCACATGCTGTCAACGGCCAAGTACCATTAACTGGGACATTAGGAATCATCGGAGCAACTGTGATGCCACATAATCTGTATCTTCATTCTTCTGTTGTTCAAAGTCGTAAAATTGATCATGACGATCCAGAAGATATTGCACGCACTTTACGCTTTTCAACCTGGGATTCAAATATTCAGTTGACTATGGCGTTCTTTGTTAATTCATTACTCTTAATCACAGGAGTTGCCGTTTTCAAATCTGGTGCTGTTGCTGATCCTTCCTTTTTTGGACTATTCGATGCATTATCTAACCCAGCTACAATGAGTAATCATGTGTTAGCCCAAGTAGCAAGCTCTGGTGTTCTTTCTGTATTATTTGCAGTTGCCTTACTTGCTTCTGGACAAAATTCGACTATTACTGGGACACTAACAGGACAAGTGATTATGGAAGGATTTGTTCATATGAAAGTGCCTTTGTGGGTAAGAAGATTAATTACCCGTTTACTTTCTGTTGTTCCAGTTCTTATTTGCGTCATCATGTCAAGTGGAAAAAGTGAGGTTCAAGAACATATCGCCATAAATAATCTCATGAATAATTCCCAAGTTTTCTTAGCATTTGCTTTACCCTTCTCCATGCTCCCTCTCTTGATGTTTACAAATAGCCGAGTAGAAATGGGCGCTCGCTTTAAAAATTCTTGGATTATTAAAGGGTTAGGATGGATTTCTGTAGCTGGTTTAATTTTCTTGAATATGAAAGGTTTACCTGATCAAATCGAAGGATTTTTCGGTGATAAAGCGACTGCTAGTCAGTTAGCTTTTGCAGATAACATTGCGTATGCCTTGATTATCCTCATCGTAGTCGTACTCATTTGGACAATAGTTGAATTATATAAAGGAAACAAACGCTACGAAGCACAATTACAACTCGGAAATTCTTAAAAAAAAAGCACGACCATTTGCTAGATAGCAAGTGGTCGTGCTTTTTTTATATCACATACGGCATAATTTTTTTAGTCAATTGATGAAAATCAAGCTGATTGACTGTCTCTAATAACACAACATCTTCCTGTGAGAAATCTGGATGCAGCGCTCCACAAATTCCGCCTGCAATCGCACCGATTGTATCAGTATCGCCTCCAAGGGAAGCGGCAAGTTTGACTGCTTTATTGGGATTTCCCTCAGCAAGTGTGATAACAGCAAAGACGGCTGGAATGGTTTCAATGGTTTCTGTTCCTGTCCCTAACTCTTCATATAGTCTTTTAATGGCCGTGTCAGGCTCTTGAGCAATTTCTTTTGCACGTACTAATCGTTTCACTAATGAAGCAGTCGGAACGTCATACCCTTTTTTCAGACCCATACGAATACTTTTCTCGGCCAAACTCCATAAGTCTTCTAGACTTTGCCCACCAGAAATAGCATAGCTGATTGAAGCAGCGACTGCACTTGCTCCAGCAATGGCAATCCCAGTATTATGCGTGGGAATGCAAATTTGATGAACGGTTTCAACTAATTCATCCATTCTTTTATAATCACGAATTAAGCCAATCGGTGCAATTTTCATACTCGCACCGTTAGTCGTACCAAAACGTCCTGTTTCGTAAATTGAGATTCCTTGTTTCATTTGTTCCAACGCTCGTCTAGTACTTGGACCAGATACTAGATCAGCAATAGGAGAATTTTGAGTCCAATCCATCAATTTTTCCAAATATGTTTCAACTGATAACTGTCCTTTTGCTTCACAAATCATTTCTAAAATAAACAAAACATTTATCGTATCATCGGTAATCTGCCCTGCTTTCATATCACGCATGATTGCCCCTTTGTTAATCGATGAAACCAATTTTTGGACACCACGGGGAAATTCCTCCTGGATCATCGCTTGCGTCCAGAGCTCAGTGGGCATTCCCATTGCATCTCCTAGCGCGCCACCAATCAACACCCCACGTACGCGCTCTTCTTTGCTTGTCATTTTATTCTGTCACTCCTTCAAAAATTTCTCCTAAAAATTCTAATTCTCTCACTTCATTTCTAGCGTAAATTGATAGCTGCTGTTCCATAAAAACCTCTGGAAAAATGACCATTGTCCGGCTATCATATCCATTTTCCTTAAGTTTGACCAAATCAAAGTGCACGAGTTCTTCACCAGGAAAGACTGTATCGCCAACATTCCTTTGGAGCGTAAAATACTCCATTGGTGCCTGTTTGGTATTTACCCCTATGTGAATCAAAACTTTCAACCCATTTTTTTCTATTAGTACAATAGTATGATTGTTAGCGAGTATCGCCTCAATTTTTCCTTCAAAAGGTGCAACCACCTTTCCTTGAAAAGGTAAAACAGCAAATCCATCTCCTACTAATTTCTTTGCCAATGGATGTGGCCGTAGCCCTTCCAAAGCTAAAATTTTCCCATGGATAGGTGCGTACAAAGCTATAACTTTTTTTCTTGCCCGTTTTCTCCTTTTCCAAAACTAATATAGGCGAGTAAAAAACCAACTAGCAGCGTCGCTAGAGTCGCACAAACAGCTACCAAAAATCCGCCATACTGCCCAGACTTAGGATCTATAAAGCCAACCATTCCAAACAAACCGATTGTACTTGCATAATTGTGAACATTAAAAATAGCAATAATTACCGCTCCGACAGCACTGGCAATACAGCTAATCGCAAAACGTTTTTTGACTGGTAAAGTAATCCCATACATGGCCGGTTCAATAATACAAAATATAGTTGAAATCATCGCAGGCACACATAACGATTTTTCTTTTTGACTTTTAGTTCGAAGATAAACCGCAAAGACCACTGCCATTTGTGCAAATGGAACTGTATATATCATCGGTAAAAGAGTATCAAACCCTTGAGTAGCTAAGTTATTGATTCCAATCGCAACAACCGGCCAGTGCAAACCAAGAAGAACTAGTGGCTGATAAAACAAGCCGATCACAATCGCTGTTAAGATAGGGGAGGCATGATATAAAAAGCCAATCGTTGCTGTAATCAGTGCGCTGGCAAAGTTAGCAATCGGACCAAATACTAGAATTGTGATTGGTACACCAATAATTAAAGTAATCAACGGAAGTAAGGTAAAGCTCATTACTTTTGGAATCAATGTAGTCAATTTTTTTTCTAACTTTGAAATAAAAAACATGGCTAAAATTATCGGGATGACCGTTGAAGTATAGCCATTACTTGGAAACATAATCGGAATGCCAAAGAAAGTTTTGTAGATAGGCGTTGCAAAAATCGTATTTGAAAAAAGAGTATACATCGCCTTCCCTTGAGTTAGCTCTGTTAAAATTGACGGGAATACTAACGTCGCTCCCACTATCATTCCAATAAAGCCATCTGAGTGAAAAGCTTTTGCACTCGTATACCCCAAAACAATTGGGAAAAACGTAAACAGCGCATTTCCAAGGGCTTTTAATATTAGATATTCACCACTAGTCGTGTTTGTCAGATGAAACAAAAGTAGCAGCGATTGAATCCCTAAAACAAGCGAGGTTGCAATCAATATCCCTAATGTTGGGGTAATGATTTTCGTAATCGTTTCAATAAATTTATTAACTAATCCTTTTGGTTCTTCTTTACTAGTGGTTTTAGTTTGATTGAGTACTACTTGGTCTACCAACTCACTATAAACATCCCCAACATGGGTCCCGATTACTACTTGTAGCTGACCACCAGAAAACTGTACCATGATAATTTGTGGATTCTTTTGTAGCGTTCCTTCATTGACCAACTCATCATCCACTAGGTTAAAGCGAAGACGAGTCATACAGTGTGTAACATTTTCGATATTATCCTTTCCTCCAACACTTTCAATGATCGTTTCTACCAGATGTTCGTATTGCGCCATCTTCTTGTCCTCCTTTTATTTTTCTTCAAAAACAATGCGTTGAATATGCAAGACTAGATACATTTTTTCATCGCTTGTTAAGTGACAGTCATGTTTTTCTTCCATATACTTTTCAATCAAACGTACACATTTGTAAGACTCTGAATACTTTTTTTGCAATAATAGCACAATTTCTTCTTGGTCAGATGTCGCCTCTTTTAACTCCCCTTTTAGCACTCGCTGTGAGAAAAAACGCAAATGTGTAATTAAACGCTGATAGCTCGTCCCATGATAATCAAAATCAATCCCAAAATGATAGCGGATAATATCACTAATATCTTGCACTGTTTCTATCACTTTTTTTATATCACCAGATTCTGAGATTCCAGTATCCATTCCCAATAAATGTAGCGTAATAAAGCTAGCTTCTTCATCTGGTAATTGAACGTCAAGTAATGTGTTAATTCGATTGACACCCCAAACACCTATTTCATACTCTTCTGGATAAAAATATTCAATATCCCATATGAGTACACTTTTATATAAATATTCTGCTTTTTTTCGAGATAAAGCAAAGTTCAAATGGTCGGATAACGTAATATAAATAGACTCATTCACTTCTTTTTTTGTTTTCCTTTGATAAAGCTCAACAAGTTCTTCAATCACTTGAAAAATTTCTAAAGGAACCGCATCAACTAGACTAAATAACTTCTCTTGAAATTCTGAGTTGGATAGGAAAAAACTTTTTTGAATTCGATTTTGGTCAACTTTTTGCCCGATTTTTTTCCCAAAAGCAATCCCACGCCCCATCACTATTCTTTCTTTACCTTCATCTTTCACAATCAAAAAATTGTTATTTAATATTTTATCTATAATCATCTTCAACCTCCGAAAGATTCTGTTTTAGCTCAAAAAAGACCCACCTCTCCCTAAATAGGAGAGATAGGTCTAGCTTACAACTAAATGTAATGACTACCCTTAAACTCAATCACATTGGCTAAGCCAGGCAAAAGAGGTATTCACATCGAATACATATTTTATTTATCATATAAAAGATAGCATTTATTACACGCTTAGTCAATATTTTCCCATAACAATATCTCAATAAAGTTGAATAACGTTCGCTTTTGAAGCGTTTTCTTACATAGCTTTTTTTTCTGTTTCTTTTACTACAAGGATGGCAAAAAAAAAAGTTTCTAACCACTGACTAAATGCAGTGTTTAGAAACTTTTGAACAATAGGTTCTAAGATACTCCTCCTAGTTTTTAATCAAATAAAATCTTCCTTGCTGCTGATTATCCTCTGAATCTTTCCCAATAAATAGATTAAACGCACCGCTTTCGCTTATCCAACCTTCTTTGGGTGAATAAAATCTTAACTGTTGTTCAGTTATTTTAAACTGAAGCGTTTTTTCTTCTCCACTATCTAAAATAACTTTTCGGAAGTCTTTTAGCTCCTTCACCGGTCGTACAACCGAAGCTGCAATATCTTGAAGGTATAACTGGACAATTTCTTTTCCTGCACAATTACCAGTATTTTTAACTGTTACCGATGCCGTGATAGTACCGTTTTCGTCCATACTTTCTTTGTCTAATTCCACTTTCCCATAAGCGAACTCTGTATAGGACTGACCATATCCAAAGCAGTAAAGTGGACTATTGTCTTCATCCAAGTACCTCGAAGCAAAACGATGATTGGGATTACTCGCTTGTACAGGTCGCCCAGTCGATCCACTATTATAGTAGATTGGCAATTGCCCAACTGATCGTGGGAATGTCATTGATAATTTAGCACAAGGATTGGCTTTCCCATAAAGAATATTGGCTAAGGCCTGCCCTGACATCGTTCCTGGAAACCACGCATAGAGAATCGCTGCAACATCCTCAACAATTTCATCTAGGAGTAAGGGACGTCCCGCATAAACAATCAAGATGATTTTTTTCCCTAATTTTTTTAACGCTTTTAATAACTTTACTTGATTTTTAGGCAAACAAGGCGTTGTGCGAGAGCCACCTTCACCACTTTGATACGTAGATTCGCCTAAAGCCAAAACGATTGTATCCACATTTGAAGCAACTTTGATTGCCTCTTCAAGCATGGTTTCTTCCGAGTGAATATCGATATCAATGGCCTGACTATATTTATCATATTGATCAACCTCAGAAGCTGGCAAAATATTGCAGCCTTTGGCAAAAGCTGGCAGCACAATACCCTCATCTGCCAATTGCTTAAGTCCCTCTAAAAGCGACACCGTATCTTTGGTATCACCCGTAATAGCCCAAAAACCAATAGTTGCTTTTTCCTCTCCATAAGGCCCAATCACAGCGACTTTTTCTGCTTTTTTCAAAGGCAGCACCTGTTCATTTTTCAAAAGAACCACGGACTCTTCAGCTAATTGCAAAGACGTCTGCCTGTGTTGAGTAGTCAATCGCTTCCCTTTCGAAAAATCAAGTGGATCGAGCCCACGATATGGATCTTCAAACAAGCCCAAATCATTCTTCAGTTCTAGCACTCGTAAAACCGAATCATCCAACAACTTCATGATTTCTGGATTTTCATTGGCCAATGCTGGCAAGTGATTGGCGTATACAGATGTCTTCATATCAATATCAACTGTATTTTCAATAGCCATTTTGGCTGATTCTAAGTCATTTGCTGTGTACCCATGCACTTTTAGTTCTTCAATCGCCGCATAATCTGAGATGAGGACACCTGGAAACTGAAACTCTTCTCTAAGAATTTCTTGGTTCAGCCATTTATTTCCTGTACAAGGGACACCATTTAGCGTGTTGAAAGCAGTCATTACCAGTTTACTCCCTGCAGCAATAGCGGCTTGATAACTTGGTAAATAAACATTGTGTAGTGCTTCTTCGGATAGCTCAACGCCATTGTACTCTTTTCCAGCAATTGGGGCCCCATACGCTGCAAAATGCTTCACACAGGCAGCAAGATGATCCTGTGGAAGAATCGATTCGTCTCCTTGAATTCCTTTTGTCATGCTTTTGGCATACTCTCTTGCAAGTATTGGATCTTCTCCTGGGGACTCTAAGACCCTTCCCCATCTGATATCTCGAACAATATCAACCATCGGTGCAAATGTTACATGAATCCCGGAATCGTAACATTCTTTTGCCATCACTTTGGCTGCCTTCTCAATTAAATCAAAGTTCCAGCTACACGTTTGAGCGATTGGAATCGGAAAAATTGTTTTGTACCCATAAATAACATCTGCCATAAAAAGTAATGGAATATTGTGCTTCGTTTTTGCCAAATTTTTTTTTTGAATATCATAAATATTTTTAGGCTCAACCACATTTAACAAGGAACCTGTTGAATATAAATCAAAAGTCTCCTCATTAAAACCAATTTTTTTTAATGGTCCCGTTTCCATTACGGTGTCCTCTGCATCAAAAAAGTTACCCGTCAACTGAATGAGCTGTCCGACTTTTTCTTCTGTTGTTAAACTGCCAATTAGCTGTACCAGTTCTTCTTTACGCATGTTTGAATTCCTTTCCAACTTCATCTTTATAACCAAACAACCAAGTTAAAGTAAATGCTACAGCAAATCCTACCACACAAACAAGAATGTATAATGGTAATTGACTGTTTAAGTACAATAGCATACCTGGAATAACCGTGATGGACATTCCTGTTGCTTTTAGAGAAAAGAGACTTGCAAGAAATCCGCCTACGCCACCACCAATACATCCCATGAAAAACGGTTTAACGTAACGAATGTTCACACCAAAAAGTGCCGGTTCGGAAATTCCTAAAAGTGCAGAAAATGAAGATGGAAATGCTACAGATTTTATTTTTGCACTCTTTGTTTTCATGCCTACAGCAAATGCTGCGCCTGCTTGCGCAGCCATTGAAGCTGAGCTAATTGGATTGACCAAATTCCAGTGATTGTCGGCTAACATTTGGATTTCGATTAAATTTAACGCGTGATGTAACCCAGTTACCACAATGATTTGGTTGATGGCACCGTATACTAATCCGCCGAGTCCAAATGGTAAATTGAGTAGTAACTTCACAATGTCTAACATCCAGACTTCCACTTGATGGAAAAGTGGTCCTACTACAAACAAGGCAATAAGAAGCATTAATAACAAACTTAAAAATGGCGTCACAATCAAATCCAAAACCTCTGGAACATGCTTTCTTATTTTCTTTTCAATATTAGAACCGACAAAACCCATAATAAATGCAGGTAAAACGGATCCTTGGTAACCAGCCACTTTAATAAAACCAAAAAACATTAATGGGTTAGCATTTCCTTGTGCTACATCCCAAGAAGTTGGCAATAACGGGCTGACTAGCATGAGCCCTAACAAGATACCCAAAAGTGGGGAGCCTCCAAATACTCTAAATGCGGACCAGCAGACCAAAACGGGTAAAAAACTAAATGCTGTATCAGTTAGTACCTGCGTAATCACTAAAAAATTGCTTGAGATATCAGCAGGCACTAATCCAAACCAATGCAAAATTTGCTCTTGTGTCACAACATTCCTCAGTCCCATAAAAAGACCTGTTGCAACTAGAGCGGGGATAATTGGCACAAACACGTCTCCAAATACTCTCAACATACGCTTAAACCAATTGTCTTCTTCATCAGAGGCAATCTCTTTTAATTCTGACTTAGACGTGGCAGATACTCCAAGCGACTCCACTGCCTCATATACACGATTGACAGTTCCAGTTCCAAAAATAATCTGATACTGACCAGAGGTAAAAAAATAACCTTTTACTTTATTAATTTCCTCTACTTTTTCATCATCTATACTATCTCTATCCTTGACAATCAAGCGCAATCTTGTTGCACAATGTGCCATAGATATAATATTTTCGCTACCACCTACGGCTTCTATAAGTTCTTTCGCAATGACTTTGTATTCGTTTTCATTACTCAAAATAATCACCCTCCTATTTATGGGTTAACTATACAATGTTTTGCTTCTGACAAACAGTGTGATTTTTATCTATTTTCGGTCATTTTTTAACATTTTATATTTTCTCGGTGTAACACCAATCATCGTTTTAAAATACATCCGCATTGATTTTTCATTTGGGAAACCCGAACGTATGGAAATCTCTTCTAAGCTTAAATCCGTTGCATCCATCATTTTTATTGCCGCTTCTAAGCATAAGCTTCTTTTATACTCGATAAAAGTTTGACCCGTATATTGGTGGAACATTCTGGATAAATAATTCATCGAGTAACCACTCAGTCTTGAAAGTTTCGCAAGGGTCAACTCTTTCGTATAATTGTCTTGGATGATTTTGATTACACGGCTGACTTTCTCATTTTGAATTCTTTTTCTTTCACTTGTTTCATCTACCGCTTGACTAAAAAAACGAAGAAGCAAGTATTGCAATTTATGAATCAGACTTTTTTGCAGATAAGGTAAATACTCCGTCACCTGTTCGTGCTGTACTTCGACTTCTTTGATTGTATCAACTGTTACTTGGTACTCAGCCGTTTCCTTCTTTTTTGATGAAATATCCACTTGAACATTTTCATCTTTTAAAAATGATTCAGATAAATACAAAACAATCACTTCATTTTCTGTCAAGCTTTGTGTAGCATGCGGGACTAAACTATTAATCACATAGAACTCATTTTGCTTTAGTACCACAATCTCTCCACCAATCCAAATTTTCAAGCAACCAGAAACACAATATAACAATTCGATTTCTTTATGGACATGCATTGGGATAATTCGCTTCGTATCTTGTGAAAAAAATTTAAATAGATAACTGTTGGTTTTTGCATCTAAATAAATGGTTTCATATTCTTGATCCATTGTCTTTCCTCCATCTTTTGTTAGAGTTTCTGTAAGTGGCTCACTTGCTTGTGAAAGTAATCAAGTAACTTCGCTTTTAACGCTACCGGTTCAATTTGGATCATCCCACTAACAAATTTGGCTAAATAACTCAGCACAAAGTCCAATTCCATTGGATGGTATTGCCCGCACAAAAAGTAATGTCCGCACTCTTCCTTTAGCTTTATCGTAGGATAATTTTCTTTATAATACTCATCTACTAAAGAAGATGAAATTTCTACTTTAAACAAGCAACTTCGCTCTAATTTGTTACAACCAGCAATTTTACTGATTCGCTCTGGTGCTAGTCCTTTGTCTGCTTCTAATTTGTTTAATCCCTCAATCTTATCGCAGCGAAAAGTCTTTATCGTTCGATTGCCATAATCGTAAGCTTGAACATACCATTGATTAAAACGTGAAATGATTTGATAAAATTGAACTGTATACTCCTTCTTATTGTAAAACATGACAACTTTTGCCTCATTAATACTATAATATAGAACCTCTTTTAAATACAGACTTGCATAAGGATGCTTTTGGTTTTCAAATTGAATCTTATTTTCAAATAAATGCAGTTGCTGCCGCATTCTGGGTGAAACGTTTTCTAAAAATTTTTGCCGAATTTGTTGAAATTCAGCAGTGAAAGGTAAACTTCTATACTCTTTTATCATCAACAAAGACATATAAAGAGCAAATAATTCATTTTCAGTGAAGCGGATGGTTGGCAGCACTTGATTATTCAGTAACACATATTTTCCATAGCGCCCAGCATCACTATAAAAGGCTAGTCCAATTTTCTCCAAAGAAGTCAGATCACGAAGCGCCGTACTTTTAGAAATTTCATATTTAGACATGATATCCGATAGGTTGAACTGTTTTTTTTCATTTAAAAAGCGCAACATATCATTTAATCGCTCACTTTTTTTCATCGAACCCCTCCAATGGTTTCTTTATATGACACCTTTAAGTGCTACAATCATAGCATAAAAGGAAATAAAATTATAGGAGGCACTTTTATGAAACGACATTATTTTCAATCAGAAACGCTCACTCTCTCTTATCTGGATAACGAACAAGTAGGAAAGCCAATCATCGTTTGTTTACATGGATTGTTTGGTAGCGCTACTTATTTTTCAACTCTTTTAAATCTTAAAGAGTTCCATGTATTTAGCTTAGACCAACGAGGTCATGGCTTTAGCGATCACGCTTCTAGTCAAGCGTATACCATTCAGCATTTTGTTCAGGACTTTTATGCATTTTATAAGCAAGTAGTAAAAACACAAGAATTTGTTGTTGTTGGGCACTCTTTAGGTGGTATCGTAGCTTACCACGCAGCTGCTGTTTGCCCTGATATCAAAAAAATTATCTTAGAAGACATTGGCGCAATTGAAAAAGACGATTGTAGTTTTGCTGCAGAGTTGGACCGCTCTTTTCTAACACTCCAACAGCTCAATGACAAATTGGCACAATTTCATCTTAAAGATTCCGTTTACTTTTTAGAGCGTACCACTCAAAAAGAAGAGGGGTGGTGTTTTCAGTTTGATGCCAAACATGCTCAAAAAATTCAGCACAACCTCAACGGCAATCACTGGGAAACTTTGCTCAAAAGTAGTTGTCCCATTTTGCTTCTTCATGGAAAAAAATCATGGGTCATCTCAAATGAACATGCCTTAGAAATAGAGAAAAAACGTCCTCATACAAAAACAATCGTACTTGAAGAAGCTACTCACACAATCAACTTAGATGCACCCAATCTTTATCTCCAACATATTTTAGCATTTTTAAAATAATTCTATAAAAAACAGCTAAACCACATCTAGAAGTGGCTTAGCTGTTTTTCTCATTGGCTAGGTCGAAGCCATCAAAGACTTCTCCGTCATAGTATTTCATTAGCTGATCTACAGATAGCAAAGAAGAGGTCATCTCTTCTGGAGGTTCTGTTTGACGTTCTATGTATGAATCGTACACCTCAGCTAGATTGCGGTAAAGCTCTTTTCTGGAACTTCCTTGCCCCGTTATAAAAGGGAATTCTCTGATAAATCCTCGATAAACAGGGTGTTCCTCTTCAAATTCAATCGGTAACTCTGTAACGGTTAAGTTTAATTCTTCAAAGGTTTGATACATTTTTTTCTCCTTTGTTAGGCTTCAATTTCAATCACACGTTCTACAAATGGTTCATAAAAGTCTTGCTCATGCGAGACTACAATTACTGTTCCTTCAAATTTGACCAAACTTTTGCGTAGGTTTTCTTTTGTTTCTTGATCAATATGATTGGTCGGCTCATCTAAAATTAAAAAATTGCTTGGCTTCATGGTCATCTGAGCAATTTTGACTTTCGTTTGTTCGCCTCCACTTAGCATTTTTAATGGCTCTTGAGCCAATTGATTTGTCAGTCCTGTCTTGGATAATTGTCGTCTCAACTCTTTTGTTGTGGCTTTAGGAAACTGATTACTTAAGTATTGCAGTGGACTTTCTAATGGGTTCTCCCAAACCAAGTCCTGTGAAAAATAATTCACACAAGTATTTTCAGGAAAATGAAACTCTCCTGAGATCGGGGGAATTTCTGTAATCAAGGTTTTGAGTAACGTCGACTTTCCAATCCCATTAAACCCTCTAATTGCAACTTTTTCTCCATAACGAATCGTTAGGCTCAGTGGATTGAGTAACGGAACTTCATACCCTATACAAAGTTGATCCGTTTCAAGTGCAAGTGCAGTGACAATCGGTTTGTAAGGAAATTCTATATTAGGTTTTGCAGCATCACTTGGTGGTGTCAAACGATCAATTTTGGACAGTTGTTTTTCTCTACTTTTTGCCATCGTTGAGCGCGAACCCGCCTTATACTTGCGGATATACGCCTCTGTTTTTTCAATCTGTTTTTTCTGTGCTTCGTATTGTCTCAAGTAAGATTCGCGATTTAATTCTTTTTGCTTTAAGGCACGTGTCAAGTTCCCAGTATATTTTGTTAATTTTCCGAATTCTATATCTGCAATGTGAGTAGTGATTTCATTTAAGAAAGTCCGATCATGTGAAACTACTAGATATGTGCCATCAAACTCTTGTAAAAATTGAGTTAACCATTGGATATGAGTATCATCCAAATGGTTTGTCGGTTCATCCAGTACTAAAATATCTGGCTTTTCTAAAAGTAATTTGGCAAGTATAACTTTAGAGCGCTGACCACCACTTAAATTTCGGAGCATTGTATTAAGACCTAACACTTCAAGCCCAAGACCCGTGGCCATTTCTTGAATAATCGTGTCCATTTGATAGAAATTACCTTGATCCAATTCTGTTTGTAAACGTCCCGCTTTTTCTAGTACTTTGTCATCCAGACTTTCGGCATATTCTGCGTATAGCTGGGTAATCATAGCCTCTTTATCCAACTCTTGTTGAAAAGCAGTTTGTAGAAACTCTTGAATACTTTGTTCTTCATTCACTTGCACATATTGATCCAAATACCCCAATTGTAAGCTTTTGGGACGTTCTACTTTGCCATCGTCAGGCAAGATTTCTCCCGTAATAATTTTGATTAGCGTACTTTTTCCAGCACCATTTTGACCGATTAACCCCACATGCTCGCCTTTATTTATCTGTAAGTTTAACTCTTCGTATAATAACTTATCTCCGAATTGCTGTGTGATATCAACTAAATTCAACATCTTTTTCTTTCATCCTTCCACCATTTTATCCAAAAAAGCTGAAGACAATTTCCATTGCCCTCAGCTTACTTATTTTAAAGAAACAAACATTAGTTTTTCACTCATTCTAAAAACCTATTGCTCATCTCACCTGAAACAACTCTCGTCTGGGCAAGTCTAACATTTGCTTCAACTATTGTCAAACTTCAAGTAAAAACGGCTATCTTAAAAGTCTTACTGATGCCATTCAACAATTTTTTCATTCATTCTTCTTAGACTGTCTTGTTGTGCAAAAGCGTTCCCATCAAACGTACCACCCAAACTGTATCCAGGATAAAAGCAGTGTCCTGCCTCTTCATAGATATGTACTTCACATCTCTTTCCGCCTACTTTTTGTAAAAGAAGTTCTGCCATATCCAAACTATGCCAGACTTGATCCATTTTCCCAACAAAAAGGAGCATATCACCCAGATATAACGCAGGGTCGATTTGCGCAACTAAGGCATTCTTGTTGTGTGCTGTTTCTTTGCGAAACTCGTTGGCCCATATAAAAGGTTGCTTTTTGATTCGGCTCACCAACTGATTGAACGTACTCTTTCGTGAGAAACGAATGTAAGGAAGCTCTTTTCCCTGATAGAGCCATGTCCCCTTACCTTGAATTCCCTGAAAAGCATAAGCGGATGGCGAAAATAGTACCAGGTGAGAAACCATTGTAGGATAATAGCTTGCCAGTAATAAAGCAAGCTCTGCCCCTCTTGAAGCTCCTACAATCGTGAGTGGCTGCAGGCTTACTTGAGTATCGCGCAAGTAAGTTACTACTTTTTCGAAAAAGTTCAGCTCTATCTGACTAAGAGTAGCAGGAAGACAGGTTTTCCCAAAGTAATAAAGCGCATATACATGTTGTCCGTTTTCCGCAAGATTTTGGGCAATATCAAACAGACATCCACCTTCTGAGCCACCAAAGGTCAAAATCGTTCCTTTTACGCACTCTTTCCCTGGAAGAAACTCGTATCCTTGCACACAGCCTTCATAAATGCTTTTAATCTCACACACCATTTGGCCCCAACTTTCTTCGTTTTTTAATAGTAAGTATACCCAATTTTTTTGTTTCTATTAAGAAAAAAGAAGCGTCCTTCTAAAAAGACACTCCTTTTTTACTACTTTTATTTTTGGGTTACAAATCGCTTTCTGACTACATAAAGATAGATAAAAGAGCCTACTAAAACAATACTCGAACCGACAAACAACCAATAAACGGCAATAAAATCAGCCAAATATCCGATGATTAACGTTGAACCACCGAAAACTAAAGCCTGAATTGCCACTTTCGCACTGTAAATTTTGGGTAATTGTGCTTTTGCGGTATTTTTTTGTAAATAAGATTCTAATAGGATTTGATTGAGGTTACTAAATACTCCTACCAAACCACTGAATATTAGCGCAAGCCACGGAATCTGATTAAGCCCAAATAAAAAAGTGCTTACAGCCATCATTAAGGAAGAAACAAGCAAAACCATTACAAAATTTTTCTCGATAAACACTGTATTTTTTGTACAAAGCAGACCACCTATAATTAAGCCAGCAAAAAAAAAGGCATTGATATACCCCCACCAACTTTGGGACGTTTGTAAATTGTTTGAGACAAAAAGATACAATATAGCAGAAATCCAAACCACTCCAGCGACAGATTCTAGAATCGACAAAATCTGAATGGAACGAAGGGTAGGATGATGGTAAATCAAACAAAATCCTTCCGTCAGTTCTCCTCGCTTTGAATGAGACTGCTGTTCACTCACTAGCGGTGTATCTTCTAGACAAAACAAAGCAATACTCGCAATTGCATATAAAAAGAAGGTTAGAGCCATTACCAGTTGATTGCCTAATACAGCAACAAAAACTCCACCTAAAGCCCAGCCTCCCAACTGAGAAGACTGATAAATCATTGATAGAATACCGTTTGCTCGTACAACCTGTTGCTTACCGACAAGCCTTGGAACCATTGCGCTAGAGGCTGGTTGCGCAAAACCATCTAAAAAAGTAAGCAAAAAAATAACCAGTAGTATTTCCCATAAAACTACTTTTTGGAGCAGCCCTATGCAAAAGATTCCTAATATTAACGTTTTAAATAGCTGAGAAAAGCTTAAGATTGCTTTTAATTTGTAGCGATTAAACAGAAGTGGTGCAAGGGTACTACTGACAACATAGCCTGCCATATTTAAAACGGGTAACAAAGATACTAGAAAAGGAGAATTCTTTTCTTGATACAAAATTGCAATTAATCCTACTATATAGAGTACATCTCCGAAGTTGGCACACATTTGACTGACCCATAATCGGTGAAATGACTGATTCATTTTAACAACCCTCTCGACATTTTTTGAATTTCTAAAAAATATCAATGGTTTACATCCCGCAAGTTCCTCTCTGTTCACTCAAGTTTTCTGATTAAATCTGTCTTTGGTTCTTTATTAAAAATAGTTATTGCTATATTCGCGCTACATGTTTGCACTCTAATTGAAATACTTGTCGTTTGGGTGTATGTAAAATGTTTCAAGTCATCATTCTGTTTTAGTATACACTAATGGTCTACATTAAAACTAGTGTTCTTTAAAGATCTTTCAAACTATTTTCAGCTAAGTCAACTCTAATAGGAACATGTACTAATAAACTGAATAATTTGTTCACGTAAGATGGATTTCCCCCCATGCTTTCTCGTCACAATCGAGATTAGAAATTTGGGCTGATCTTCGTCTTCAATCGGGATACTAACTAGACTATCACTCGGTTGAATCGCAATCTCTGTTAGAAAGCCAATTCCAACATTTTCTTTGATCATCCCCTTCAAAATATTTAAGTCGCTACTTTTATAAATCACGTTGGGACGAAATCCTGCTTGATTGGCTAGTTCACTTAGTCCAGCTGGATGTACAAAGTGTTCATTGAATAGAACAAATGGTTCATCTTTTAATTCTGAAAAGGCGACACTTTCCCGCTTTGAAAGGGGATGTTCTGGACTTACAACAATTCTAAAATTTTTTTCCACTAACAATTCACTTTCTAATTCTTCATCTCGAATTGACTTTAAAGAACCGAGAATTGCCATCTCGATTGCCCCGATTTTTAATAAACGATACAAATCTTTTGACCCTTCACTTAAGACTTCCATATTCTGCATGAGCCCGTTTTCGAGTAAAGAAATAGACATTTTCGGAAAATAGCAATTGCCTATGATTGGAGGGACACCACACTTGACCTTTTCATCTTTCAATCTTGAAATCTCTATTTTTGCTACTGAAAGCTCTCGGACGATTTTTTTGACATGAAACGAAAGAATTTTTCCTGCCTCCGTAATAATTAACGAATGATGTGCCTGATTGCGGATAATTAATTTTGTTCCAAGTTCTTCTTCCAATCGTTTAATCGCATACGTCACAGTAGGTTGACTCACATGAAAAGCTCTGGCAGCCTCAGTAAAATTTTGGTCTTTCACTACCTGTTCAAAATACTCCAAATCTTTTAAATTCATTTGTCTCTCCTTACCTACTTCCTACTCATATAAATAAAACTTATTATAACGCTTGATTTTGACTATAGCAAATCGCATGTACTATCCTTACATTTGTAAATACAAAGGAGGAATTTTTCATGCAAGGATTTAATATTTTAAACAATCCATTTGTCAACAAAGGGACCGCATTCACTAAAGAAGAAAGAGAAAAATACGGACTAGTAGGAATGCTTCCTACTAATGTTCAAACTTTAGAAGAACAAGCTACCCAAGCTTATGCTCAATTCCAAAGCAAACCATCAGATTTGGAAAAAAGAATTTTTCTAATGAATCTCTTCAATACTAATAGAACGTTATTCTTTAAATTAATGGGTCAACATTTGGTTGAATTTATGCCAATCGTTTATGATCCAGTTGTAGCAGACTCAATTGAACAATACAACGAAATTTTCGTAAAACCACAAGATGCAGCCTTTTTATCCATTGATGATCCTGAACACATCAAAGACAGCCTAAAAAATGCTGCAGCTGGACGTGATATTCGTCTGATTGTGGTAACAGATGCTGAGGGAATCCTAGGAATGGGTGACTGGGGCGTAAATGGTGTTGATATTGCTATTGGGAAACTGATGGTTTATACTGCAGCAGCTGGTATCAACCCTGCTCAAGTCCTACCAGTATCAATTGATGCTGGGACCAATAATCAAACACTTCTTGAAGATCCATTATATCTTGGAAACCGTCATGAACGTGTAAGTGGCGACCGTTATTATGAATTTGTCGACAAGTTTGTCAATGCTGCGGATGAATTATTCCCTGAATTATTACTTCACTGGGAAGACTTTGGTCGTGGAAATGCCGCAACTATTTTAGAAAAATATCAAGATAAAATGACAACTTTCAATGATGACATTCAAGGTACAGGAATCGTTGTTTTAGCTGGAGTTTTTGGCGCATTAAATATCTCAAAAGAAAAATTAACCGATCAAATCGTGCTAACTTTTGGTGCTGGAACCGCTGGAGTAGGGATTGCCAACATCTTGCATGAAGAAATGGTTCGTCAAGGGTTGTCCGAAGAAGAAGCACGCAAACACTTCTACATGGTCGACAAACAAGGCTTGTTATTCGAAGATACAGAAGGCTTGACACCTGGTCAAAAACCTTTTGTTAGAAAACGTAGCGAGTTTAAAGATGCAGCTGCACTGACAACTCTGGAAGCCGTTGTGAAAGAAATCCATCCAACAATTATGATTGGGACTTCAACTCAACCTGGGACCTTTACCGAAGCAATCGTTAAAGAAATGGCCCAACATACAGCACGTCCTGTCATCTTCCCGTTATCTAATCCAACAAAACTTGCAGAAGCAAAAGCAGAAGACTTGATCAAATGGACCGATGGTAAAGCCTTAATTGGTACCGGAATCCCTGCTGCTGACGTTGAATATAAAGGCGTTACCTACAAAATTGGACAAGGAAACAACGCATTGATGTATCCAGGTCTTGGTCTTGGTTTGATTGCTTCAACGGCAACTCGTGTGAATAGTGAAATCTTATCTCAAGCAAGTAAAGCACTTGGTGGCATTGTCGATGTCACAAAACCAGGCGCTTCTGTTTTACCTCCTGTTTCTAGAATTACTGAATTTTCTCAAAAAATTGCTGAGGTTGTCGCACAAAGCGTTGTAGATCAAAAATTAAACCGTGAACCAATCACTGATATCAAAAAAGCTGTAACAGACGCTAAATGGGTACCTGAGTATCAAAATCTTGATTAAAAATAACTTACTATTTTAGTTTAATTCGTTGGTACTGACTCGTTTGATTTTTCATCATTTGAGTCGGTACTCATTTCTGATTTTTACTAAAACAAAATGAAGAAAGGATAATTTTCTAATGGATGCTCAAACAAATACTGAAAAAAAGAGTTTTTGGGATATAAAGATTAGCGGGATTACTCTCCCTTTTTATTGCATCATGATTCTAATTTTAATTGTCACTATTTCTTTAGGAAAATTACCACACAACATGTTAGGTGCAATAGCTGTTTTGGTAATGCTTGGAAACTTGTTTCATTTTCTCGGAACAAAAATTCCAATAGTGAAAACTTACTTAGGTGGAGGTTCTGTTTTTTGTATCTTTGCTTCGGCATTTATCGCAACATTCGGAATACTGCCAAGTAGTGTTGTAGACACTACAAAAGATTTTGTCAACAACATGGGGTTTCTTGATTTTTATATTGCGGCTTTGATTACAGGTAGTATTCTTGGAATGAACCGTAAATTATTGATGAAAGCCTCTATTCGTTTCATTCCAGTAGCGTTTCTTTCAATGGCCTTTTCTTTACTTATGGTAGGTCTTGTTGGCGCTCTTATTGGAAATGGTTTTGGCAATTCGGTCTTATACGTGTCACTACCTGCTATGGCTGGAGGAATTGGTGCAGGTGTTGTTCCATTATCTAGCATCTACTCTCACACTTTAGCCCAACCTGCTGCACACATTATTTCACGTTTGATTCCTGCATCAGCTATGGCAAATGTGTTAGCGATTATTGGAGCTGCCTTAGTTGCAAGAACGGGAGAATCTTTCCCTAAAGCCAATGGACATGGCGTCTTGATGCATGATAAAATTGGAGATATCAAACCTAAAACGGTGAAATTAGACGTTGTACAAATGGGCGTTGGTCTTCTTGTGTCACTTAGCTTCTTCATGTTAGGTTGTGTTGGAAATTACTTTGTTCCAAAAATCCATTCTTATGCATTTATGATTATTATCGTGGTCATCTGTAAAGTCACAAATATCATTCCTGAATATTATGAAGATTGTGCCATTATGTTCAATCAATTAATTGTTAAAAACTTAACAGCAGCTGTTCTAGCTGGTATCGGGATGGCATTGCTCAACTTAAATGTATTAGCACAATCGTTAAACTGGCAATTCGTATTACTTTGCTTAACAAGTATCTTTGCCATTTCAATTGCATCTGGTATCCTCGGAAAACTTTTTGGACTCTATCCAGTGGAATCAATTATTACGGCTGGTTTGTGTAATAATAGTATGGGGGGAACTGGTAACGTTGCCGTACTTTCCGCTGCTGATCGAATGGAATTAATTGCCTTCGCTCAAATGGGCAATCGATTAGGCGGTGCAATTGTTCTAATTATTTCTGGATTCTTAGTCCAACTGTTCCACTAAATTTATCTATCCAAATCAATCAATCAAAAAAACAAAAAAGCGAAGAGTAAGTGAATACTTACTCTTCGCTTTTTTGTGCTTCAATCACTAAAGGCATGTGTCTCTTCTTTATCCATTGCGTTAGTATTGTTTGATAAATGTTTGAATCATTTCCCAGGCATTTTGGCTTTCTTGAAGCTTTGGAGAGGTGATATAAAAGATATGGTACATTCCTGGATATTCAATAAATTTGACAACTCCCCCTACTTTTTGGACTTTTTTTACAACTGTTTGGCTATCACTAAGTAATAATTCATTGGCCCCTGTTTGAATCAGCATTGGTGGAAAATTCGTATATTCACCAAAAACAGGTGAAAGATAAGGATCTTTTAAATCATGGTGCCCTGCATAAGTAATCGGAACTGGATATTTGGGAGCTGTTTGTACCGAATACGAACCAAATAATGGATCGCTTAAAATCTTAGTCTTATAGGACGTTCCTGATGCAGTTAAATCTGCCCAAGGAGAAACGAGAATCAAAGATTTTGGTAACACTATTTGATGATCCCTCAGATAAAGTGTTAGTGCAAGCGTCAGACCTGCCCCTGCTGAATCCCCTGCAATTCTAATGTTTTTTGCCTGATATCCATGTTCAAGCAACCACTGATAACCTTCAAGCGCATCTTCAAGTGCGGCAGGATAAAGCGACTTTGGTGCTGTTCGATAGTCAAGTGAAAATACATCTGAATCTCCACTGCTTTTTGAATAGTTTACAGCCGTTTCATTATACGTATTACTGAATCCTCCAATATATCCTCCTCCATGAATTTGATAAACAACCTTTTGATGCTTACTGCCTAGTTTTGACAATAAATATCCTTTTGCTTGCTTCAGTTCTATTTTCTTATTTTGGTATCCTTTCGGTGCAGACCAAGATCCAAATTGGTAGCTTTCTGTATCTTTTTTCATTTTCGCAACAACAAATGATTCTCCGTGTTTTCTTTCATAGACATGATTGACAGTCTTTATCGTATTATTCATTAGATTCCCATAAAAAGAGACCTCACTGTTTGTTCTAAAGCATACAATAGTTAATAGGGAAAACAAGCCAATCAATAGAAATAAAACAAATTTTTTCCACCCTTTCCTACTCTTATATCTAAGTAGAACAGTCAGACCAGCACCAAAAAAAACCAGTATAAAAAGATAGACAATAAACTGAACTTCTACTAATTTTGCTAATAATAATATTACTATAAATAACAAAACTATTGAGGTATAAACAAAGCTATTCTTAAGATATCCTTTCCACAAATTTTCCATCTCCTTTATTTTCTATTTGTTTACTTTAGCATGAACAGCCCTTTTAAGCAAGTGTTCACTTGCATTTCGTTTTTGGAGTTTTCTCTACTAAAAAAAACCGTGTAAAATAAAGGATTTTCTCCATTTTATTTCACACGACTTTTGCCAAACCAAACCTTCATAAGAACCTGCCGCAAAACAAACAGACGTAAGTTCGTACGCTCTAATCCAAATGCTCACTTGCGCTACTGCTTAAGCACTTCATCATTATTACCCAACGTTTGTCAAAAGCTTGCTGTAACAACGTTCATTTGAGTATATTTTTTTATTAAACTAATCCCTCAAAATAATGATATAAGCGCGTGCTTCCACAGCTCAAACCCATTTTCAAGTACAGAAAATCTGATTTTAAGTTTGATTGCAGTAACTTATTTTTTTTATCTAAATTAACTAAACTAGGTGTACTCATGAGCTTTCACTTCCTTTACATCTGATTATTGCTCAGTGTCCCCATCTCGTACTGATATTGCCGTTTAAACATTCCATCACGTGCCAGTAATTGTTCTTTATTTCCCTGTTCAAGTACTGAACCTGCTCCTAGGACAATGATCTTATCTGCATTTTCAATGGTTTTTAACCGATGGGCAACTACTAATACTGTCTTGCCTTTAACGAGTTTGCTCAGTGCCTGTTGAACTGCATATTCATTTTCTGAGTCGAGTGCTGAACTCGTTTCATCCAAAAATAGTATCGGTGAATCTTTGAGAAATGCTCGAGCAATTGAAATTCGTTGTCGTTCTCCACCTGATAAAAGTGAACCATTTTCTCCGATAATCGAATCATAGCCCTGTTCTAAATGAAGCGCAAATTCATCACACTGTGCTTTTTTTGCTGCTGCCAACACTTCTTGATCTGACGCATCTTTTTTCCCCATACGAATATTTTCCAAAATAGAAGTATTGAATAAAACCACTTCTTGAAACACAACTGAAATGTGCTCAAATAAATAGTCGGTGGCAATATTCTGCAACTCATGGCCCCCAAGTAAAACATTGCCTTTATCATAATCATACAGTCTCGAAAGAATCCTTAACATTGTTGATTTTCCAGATCCAGAAGGTCCCACAAGTGCAGTAATTTCCCCTTCATTAGCGGTAAAATTCACATTTTTTAACACAGGCTGTCCTACTTTGTATTCAAATCCCAAGTTTTTTAATTCAAAGTTATAATTTGAAAATGCTGGTGTCGTATTCCCCACTTGATTTTTTTCATGATATAAGCTTTTTAATCGTTCAATTCGAATTTTCGTATTTCGACTCATGGAGAGTTTTTCATAAATACTAATCATCATATTGTACATTTTATTGGTGGCAATTAGGAAAATTAGCAGTTCAATGAGTGTTAGTTCGTGTTGCGTATACCAATAACTCCCAAAAATAATGACAAGTCCAATTCCTGACTGCAGTACTGCCGCAATCATTCCTTGAGAAATAGCAGTGGGAAGTTCTGTCTTGCGATGCGTTTTTTCTTGTTGCGCTAGTAGTTCAGCCATTTCTTTTTTAGCTTCTTTTTTTCGATTAAGTAAACGTGTTTCTTGCATTTTTTCGATCATTTCTTGGAAATAGTCACTTTGCTTTGTGATTGTTGAAAAGTACTCTTGATGTGCCTTTTTTTCCATATACGAGGAGCCCTGAAAAATAAGCCACGATAAAGGAATGACCACAGCACTCACCAATGTTAATTTCCAGTTTATCGCTAAAAGAGCAATCAGGGTCAAGCCAACAAAAGGAATCAGCCCAGTAATTTTAGGCATACCGTGGCTAAAGAAATTTTCCAAATCTGCAACATCATTTAACATAACACTCGCAATTTCGGAAGGTGCTTTTTTAGAATAAAATGACATCGGTAACTGTTTCATTTTTTCCGCCAAACTTAATCGAATTTGGGCACTTTCTTTATAGGTTCCCACATACAATTCTGTATAGGTAGCATAATTACTAACAAATAAAAGTATCAGAACAACGACTCCCAGTAGCAAATAAAAAAAACCGTTTTTGAGTAGCGTTCCATTTGAAACAGCAGTTGAAATATCATATAAAAGGTAGAGAAAAAGCGCCATTGGTAACATACTCACCAAGTTATTGATAAATTCTAAAATGGAAGAGCGAATAAATGTACGAGCTCCTTGAGTGGACAAGGCATATTTTTCAGCAATTTTATCAATCATTGTGTCACCTCTCCTTTCAATGTCCAACGTTTCGTTGCATGGTACCGTTGCAACATGTTGTAATAAATCCCTTGTTTCTCTTTTAATTGTTGCGGGGTACCTTTTTCAACAAGTTCTCCTGTTTTAAAGACTAAAATTTGGTCTGCTTTTTCAACTAATGAAAGTTTATGCGCAATCATAATCACCGTTTTGTCTCGGCTCAAACTTTCGATTGCACGCATCAGTTTGAACTCATTTTCTGGATCGACTGAAGCGGTTACCTCATCCAAAATAATAATGGGGTTATTCTTTAAAAATGCCTGACACAAAACTAATCGTTGACGCTCTCCTCCTGAAAGATGAACCCCACCTGTACCGATAATTGTTTCAACTCCGTCTGGCAATTTTTGAATCAACTCGCTACATTCCGTTGCAATCAGTGCTTGTTGAATTTCCTCTGTAGTTGCCGTAGGACGTGCCATCTTTAGGTTTTCTAAAATACTTTTATGGAATAGTTGCGCATTTTGACTAACATACGTAATAGTATCCATCAAAGTCTCTTCTGGATAAGCGTTTAAATCGTAGGAGCCGATTTTTATTTCACCCTCGTACTCATGATACATATTGGCAATTAGCTTCGCAATCGTTGACTTGCCACTACCACTTGCACCAATCACCGCAGTTGTACTTTTCTCTGGAATGCTAAAGGTAACATCTTTTAATGCCTGCTTTTCTGGTGTATAAGAGAATGTCACCGCATTACAAGTAATGCTGCACGATGTTATTTTTTGATGTTCCGTTGGTTTATGTTCTAGATACCCATCAAATAAGTTTTCTAATTGATGAATAGACTGAAATGCTAGTGCATAGTTAGTCCCAGTGTTTAGAATTTTGGTTAGCGATAAAAGTAGTTGCGAGCCAAACACCATACAAAACATAATATTTACTAAAAAGAGACTAATTGAAGGGTGCTTGCTCATCACGGGGTACGCTACTGCTATTAAAATAAGAGGGAGAACTTCTAAAACTAGTCGATTTAAAACGTAAGATAGTCGAGCTGAAAACGAATATTTTAATGCCCAATCTGAGTAATCATCAATCGATTTTTTAAAGGTTCGAAAGTTATCTAATGAGGCATTAAAAATTTTCACAATTTGCATTCCTCGAATAAATTCTGTTGCTTCAGAGGTAATGTTATTCAGTGCAATCATATAATATTGTAAGCTTTCGGGATCTCCCATCATCTTTTTGACTAAATAAAGAGAAAGTAAAGCCGTACACAAGCAAATTACTCCTAGCACCCAATTTAGTTTTAGTAAAACACCTACTACAAAAATTGGCACGATACAGGTGCTCACTAAATCAGGTATATTATGAGCAACAAAAGAATGCGTTAAAGCCGCATTGTCGTCAATAATTTTCCTGATTTTACCTGACTCATGTGTATCAAAAAAGGAAAGTGATACTTCCAACAGCTGATTTCCACCAAATAAACGCATGTTTCGTTCTACTCGAAATCCCACCATGTGGCTAAACCAAAGCGATAAAAAGTAACAAAGAACCCCTACCAAAACACCAACTATTGCAATCCAACCATAATATTTTGATTGAAAATTACTACCTGATGAGATGGATAAAAACAAATGATACATACTATAGTAGGGAGTAAGTAACAGGATTGAACTCGTCGCCGATAACACTAATGACAAGTAAAAATAGCCTTTATAATTCCCAATATAGCGAAACAAAGATTTTAAATTTTTCATTTTACTCCTCCATTCATTTTAATTCTCTTATATAAGATAACAACGTTATCTTATGGGTAAAAAATAATGAGAATCATTCTCATTATAAATTATACTGGAACTCTAGCTATATTTCAATAAATTTTTTCATTCATTTCTAAAATAGCCATCCAACCCGGCATCACAAATTGATATAATTTTTTCGCTAAACGCTTCGTTTCTTCTTGAGGATAGCGGTGTTTTAAAATATCAATGACTGTTGCGTAATAAGAATACATCAAAAAATGTAATTCTTTGTCCGGTAATTGAATTTCGTTTGAAACAAATTGCTTTGATTGAAGATATTCAATCCATTGTCTAACATTGACTGCCGAAAAATTTGTCACCATCTCGGTAAAATCTTCAAAATGGCTTCCTTGACTTTTAAAAAAAACTAATTGAAACGTCTGCTCATTCTTATAAATAAAATCAATCATGTCGTCCAATTCGTCATCACTCGTAATCCATAGCTGTGTCAGCTCTTGCTCTTTAACATCTTGAAAAAAATCTGTTCTTTTCTTTAGATAAATTGCTTTTAGTTCTTCAATTGATGGTTTAACTAGTTCATCAAAAAGAGCTTGTTTATCAGAAAAATGCTTGTAAAAAGCACCAGTTGTGACCGCTGCATCGCGACAAATCTTACGTAGTTTTGTTTGTTCATACCCGTATTCCAAAAAATTTTCTCGACCAACTCGTAGCAAATCAGCATGCGTTTTTTGATAATCCCTAATCTCACCCATTTTTTAGTACCCCACTTCTACTTTTTAAACGCTTTTCGTTTTCTTTATTCTAACACAATACTTTCTTTGATAAAAATAGCACAGATAAAGTAACATCACGATTAGTAACATCAAAAAAAGGTTGTGCCAAAAGAAATGCTTACTTTTGTGTCACAACCTAAATTGATTTAAAGAGAACGGTTACTTGTCATTTTTGAAAAAAGCCGTTTATTTCTTGATCATCCTAAGAAAAAAACTTTAGCATTGATTTTAAAAAGGAATTTGTCGGTTCCTTTTCAGCTATTTGATCCCCCAATTTTTCAACAATTTGACACATATATCTGAATATCGACTCTGCAGCAAAAAACAAAATTCCTAGTAAAAGTAAAGCCGTTGCAGAGATTGCGGATAGAGAAAATAATTGGCTAAACAATACAATCGAAACCAAGATCCCCATAATACTGATTCCCATTATTTTTTTTCTAAATGAATTCATCGGTGCGCAGATACGATATAAAATCATAAAACCAACGACAATCAATAGCATCGTTGCCGCAGTGGAAATATCTGACTTATGCAGATTTAATATTCCCCCACAAATAATCAATGCTCCCACGACAAGCATATCCGTAATCCCACCTGGAATAGATTTTTCCATCACATTTAACATAAAATTGCCTTCAATTCTTTTCTTATTATCCTCAAGTGCTAGTAGGAATGAAGGCAGCCCAATCGTAAACAAGCTAATGAGCGTAATTTGAGACGGCTCTAACGGGTAGGTTAAAGAGAAAATGACCGCAAATAGGGAAAGTAAGAAAGAAAAGATATTCTTGGCTAAAAATAAGCTGGCAGAGCGCTCGATATTGTTGACCACTCTCCGCCCTTCTAAAACAACTGAGGGCATCTTCGAAAAGTCGGACTCTAATAAAACGACTTGTGCTGCTTGAATGGTCGCATCATTGCCTGAAGCCATGGCGATACTACAGTCCGCTTCCTTCATCGCTAAAATATCATTAATCCCATCCCCCGTCATCGCAACCGTATGACGTTGTGCTTTTAAAATCGTCACAAATTTTTTCTTTTGCTCAGGCGTTACTCGGCCAAAAACCGTTTTTTCTTGCAGAGCTTGTGCATAGTCTTCTTCTGACAATGAAGAAGCATCTACATAGTTTTGAGCATTTTCAACACCAGCTTTTAGCGCAACATTCGAAACAGTGACCGGATTATCACCAGAAATCACTTTGATTGCTACATTTTGTTCCTTAAAATATTCAAAGGTAGCTCTTGCTTCCTTACGAATCGGATTGGATAACAAAATATAGCCCAATGGTTGAACATTTTCCACCTTTTCCCCTTGATATCCTCCAAAAACAAGAACCCGGTATCCCTCTTTTGCATAAATCAAAAACTCACTTGAATACATTGGATAGTTTTCTTTTAACACCATCTCTGGCGCACCCAAAATATAATGACGCTCTCCAAAACTAACAGTACTATACTTACTCACCGAAGAAAATGGCGTCGCAGCAGTAGCAACCGCATTAGTCGATTGTTTAAAATACTTTTTTAGTGCTAGCATTGTGGCATTATCATCAGACATACTTTTACAAAAATCCCCAATCATTTCTTCTAAAGAAGCAGATGGGCCTTTTCGCTTTGGAAATACGGAAGAGGCAATAAAGGATTCTACAGCCATTTCATTTTCAGTAATCGTTCCAGTTTTATCTACACAAAGAACATCCACACGCGCAAGGGTTTCAATACTTTTCATATTATGCAACAATACCTGACGCTTAGCCAACCTTGTGGCACTGAGCGCTAGCGCAATTGTTGTCAGCAAATACAGCCCTTCAGGAATCATCCCAATGAGCGCTGCCTCCATCGAAATGATGCTCTCTTTAAAGCTATTTCCACTCATAAAATAACTTTGATAAAAAAGAACCAATCCAAACGGAATGATAATGATTCCAATCCACTTGATTAAACGATTTAAAGAAAGCATCATCTCTGATTGTTCGCTACTTTTCATCGATTTTGCTTCCATCGTCAGCTTAGAAATATAAGAATCTTCCCCAACTTTGTCTAATCTACCGTAACATTTGCCTGAGACAATAAAACTACCTGACATCAAAGAATCGCCAACTTTTTTGGTGATTTCGTCCGATTCACCTGTAAGCAAAGACTCATTCACCTGTAGTTCCCCTTCAAGCACAACGGCATCTGCTACAATTTGATCGCCTGTTTTAAATACAACCACATCATCTAAAACCAAATCTTCAATCTTAACCTCTACCTGTTTCCCGTTCCGTATCGCAACTGTTTTCGTTGTATTGAGCACTTTTAAATGATCCAACACTTTTTTAGAGCGAATTTCTTGAACGATTGCAATCACTGTATTCACTACAACTACGGGTAAAAAGGTCAAATTTTTATACGACTCGACAATACATAGCAAAACGCCAAATACAATAAACAATAAGTTGAAGTAGGTAAATACATTTTCAACAATAATTTGCCGATTTGATTTAAAAGAAGTATCCACCGTCACATTCGTCTCACCTGAGTCATATCTTGCTTTTAGTTGGGCTTTCGTCAAACCAAATGAGAAATCTGGTTCATAACGTGTCGTAGCCTCCCGGTACTCTGGTTGTGCTTCTTTACGGAAAAAGTGTCGCAACTTTTCAAACATTTTATCCCTCTTATCTTTCAAATTTATTCCGCTCAACAATAGATTGTTTTTTCGACAATCGCCTGCTACTTTTTACTCCTACTTTTCTCTTACTAAAGGACAAGATGCACAGCGCAAAGCTCCATCTAAAAGAGCATGCCACGTAAAGCCGATTGAAATGACTGTATAACCATTTTCCTCTAAGGCTTGTTGCAGCGCTGTATGTCTCTTTTGCACGATAACTTTTTTAGGTCCAATTACAAGTACATTGCCTCCCATTTCATGTCTTGTCTTTGCATCTATTTCAATGAAATGATAATCAGCCATTTCTTCCGGGAGCTCCTTTAAAACCGGCTTATGAATCAGCGCTGTTTTTGGTCCAATGATTGTCATACAGCAATCTAAATGAAGAATCGCATCATCCTTTAAATAAATTGGAATAACTTTCCAAGGCTTTTCTACTACGTGTTTTTCTGTATCTTCATCCAGTACTTGTTGCAGCCACCTAGCGCCAGCTTCGTTACTAGCGTATTTACCAATTCCAACAAATACATAGGGATAATTGACGATAACATCCCCACCTTCTAGGTAAATCTCTTCTTTTTGATCTAGAGTATGTACTTGATTGTTTTCAGCTATCTTTTTGATTATCGTTTGATAACCACGGCGTTCTATCTTTCTCATTTCAATTTGAACATTTCCTTCAATTAGATGTTCCCCGACACACATCGTACTATCTCGGGCATACATTTGTCCCATACCATATGGATCATTAAATGTGGGTGTTACAGAGTCAACTGTATAGACTTGGACACCATTCGCCTCTAAAATACGCTTAAATTCCGCTAACTCTCTTTGAAATTTTTTTGTTAAGAAATGGGGTACTTTTTTTCCTCTTAACAAAGTATAAATATGTTTGGTTAAAAATTGTTTCCATTTTGCGGTATGATCTTCTTGTTCAATCTCATGAGTATCTGGAAAATAAAGCTTTTCTGCATTTCCAATTATAACGGCTTTTAGTGGATCATATTCATTATAGACATTAATTTTCATTGTAAAATTCCGCTCCTTTTTAAGCATAGATAAAGTTCAAGTGAACAAACTCATAATACTGATTTAGTTCGGTAAGAATTTGTTGTTTCTTTTCTTTTAGTTGGGTAACGTTAATGACTTCTTCTGCCCCACTTATTTCAATATCTAGTCTAAAAGACATGCCCGTTTTGTAAATTTTGCAGTCATCAAGCTGATACTTGTGCCCCAAATGATTACATACGCATGTTTCAAATTCCTTTTGAATTTCTTCATTGACTAAACGCCCCCCGCAAATTTCTATAAACGCATTTTTTAAAACTTTAAAGGGCGTTGCAATTGAAAATAACACCAATAAAATGGTGACAAAAAAATCGCCTGTATACAGTAAAAAACTTAGACTAGAATTTTCTTTTATTAGTAAGACGAAAAAAGCAGCAAACCCGATTCCACCACACATGATTGCATCTATTTTGGTGCTTTTGGACTCCGCTAGAAGCATGGTACTGGCGCCACCTATTCGCTTATTTTGACGACTATAAAATAAAGAGATGGATAAACACAAGACTACCATTGCCATTTCATAGGGAATAATCGGTGCAAGATTTAAAACTTCTCCTTTTTGATAAGCAAAATATTGATAGGCTTTCTGACTGACTTGAATTGCAGATAGCGTCAAGAGAAAAAGGGTCGTACAAGATTTTATAGCAGCATACAGCGGCTCTAACATAAAATAACCTTTAGGAAAACGTTCACTCGTCTTGGCACTCCATTTAGAAATAATAATCGCTGAAATACCTGAAACGAGTGTAATAATCGTAAAATAGGCATCAACGAACAAAGCTTGTATTTGCGTGATATGGTAGACAAAAAGCCCCAAACTACCCATCAATAAATTCATAGCTATTCCAATAACAAAGCCTCGTTGTTCAATTTTCTTTTGTGTCATAGTGCATCCTCACTTATATTTTTAATTTTGTTAGTGAATTTTAGGATTGTTCCTTTACAACATTTCGCAAAGTTTCCATAAAAACAGGTCAATTAAAAAATAAATGACTATTCCAGACAGAAAAATGGGTAATTTTGCTTGTGGCTATTGTTTCTAAACTGACGTAAATTTGCTTGTTTGACTCTTTTAGATGGTGAAAATTTGAAAAAAACAGGTCGAATTTTTCCATAAGACACCCCTTTTTAGTTAACAATGTTAATTACTTTTGTTAACTAACTTTACCCTAGTTCAATTTTTATGTCAATTGTTTTTATCTTTCCATTCTTTGTGTAGTGATTAGAAAAGCAGTGCAAACTAATCCTTTACACCTGCTTGCTGTGTTTAAAGATTATTTCGCACTGACTTTTCTGACTTTTTTTACTTTTTCTCCTCTGTTAATTTTACGACGGCTGACGTCACCAATGGAAGCATGATTACCAGAAGAAGTAAGCCAATCATTACTGCTAACGCAACTTGAATTAAGGTTGTAACCCCCGAAGGAATCAACGCAGCAAAGGTCCCCCCTAAAATCACAGCCGCAGATAAAATTACTGAACCAATAATCTTGCATGCATCTTGAATACTTGCGACTGCTTTTAGCTTGTCAATTTGTTTGTTATCACGATAGCGAATCATCAGGAATATACTGTAATCAACCCCTAATGCTACGAGCATAATAAAGGAAAAGAACGGGGTATTCCATGTAAGCAACGCTTTACCTAATACTAAATTGGAAAACACATTGGTGATACTTAACGATGCTATATAAGCAATTAATAAGGTGGCAATAATTGTCACGGGTTGCAGAATTGACTGAGTAACAAAAACCAAGGCAATCCCAATTCCAATTAACATGATAATCGCAGTCCGTTTAAAATCACTTGTAGCTAAATTTTCCAAATCCGCTGTTTCTGAGGTTTGCCCCCCAAAAGCAATCTTAGCTTTTTCTAAAGAAGTTCCTTTCAAACGAGCTTTCGTATCTGCCACAATTGCTTGTAATTTTTTTGCAGTTTTCAGCATGCTTGGATCCTCTTTAAAGACCACAGTAATCTTAGCCATTTTACGGTCTTTAGACAAATAAACATCATAACTTGGTTTAAGTGTGTTCTCTTTCAGGACTTGTTTAGGAATATAAATTTCTTTTCCTAGGTAAGAGTCTTGCATTTCTTTCAAATAGTTTTGCATGGTGTTTAATCCTGTTTTTACTTGTGCGAGTCCAGTCACTGCTGCATCAAGCCCATTTGTTAGGGTAGTGACTTGACCAGATAGGCCTTGCATTTGAGAATTTAGAGTCTGAACACCCGTATTGACTTGAGCAGAGCCTTCTGCTAATTGGCCAGAAGACTGAACCAATACTGTACCTGAACTGCTTAACTGCTTACTTCCATCCACCAAGGAAGCAGTTCCACTGGTTAAATTTGGCATTTGTTCATTTATTTGGTTAAGTGCTGTTGCCAATTGAGCTGTACCTGAATTCAGTTGCGCGTAGTAGTCACTCAGTTGACCCAGTGACTCTGAACGAATCCCTGATGAAGCAAGTACTGCCCCAAGCTCTGGCATTTGCTCGGTCAACGTTTGGACTTGTACTTGGACATTTTTCAGGTTATCCACTTGTGCTTGCAGCTGCTTCACCTGTTCTGACAAAGCCGTTCCTCCAGCTGAGACTTGACTAATACCATTTGCTAAGGCTGTATTCCCACTTTGTAATTGGCCCAACCCGGATGACACAGTATTTACCCCCGCTGTATATTGTGTCACTCCACTTGAAAATTCTGTACTGCCAGAGGCGACTGCATTTGATCCATCTGCTAAAGTCTGCACACTTTGTAGTTGGGTCTGCAAATCTACTCCTTTTAGCTGAGCACTTGCTGATTGTAGCCCACTTCGAATCGTCTCCATCCCTTTAGTAGACTCCGTAAGGCCTGCGGTCACGCTACTAAGTTGTTTATTCAGATAAAGTTGAGCGAGTCTGTCCCCACTTGGCTGTGTGACAGAGGCAACGGACTTCACACCCGACTCTTTTTTTAAATATTCCGTTAACTTATCCAACGTTGCCAAGTCTTCCTGATTCGTCAATTCGGTTTTACTCTCAATATAAAGTGTTGTCGGAGCAGTCATTCCTTTTGAAAAATGCTCTTGAATTAACAAATAGCCTTTTTTAGCTGAATTAGTATCTTGTATTTCATCCGCATTGTTAAAATTTAGCGTTTGATTTTGATAAATCGAGATAAATGGTAGCGCAAAAATCACGATTAGCCCGAGCACAATGACTGGTTTAGCAAGTGCGGCCTTAGATAAGTGGTCCCACAGAATACTACTGCTTGTACCATCAAACTTTTTACTTGGCCAAAACATTTTTTTCCCAAGAATATTCATGAAAAATAGATTAAACGATAGCAGATTAAGAATTAAGACTGCTACTCCAATTGCAACCCCCACTGCTGATTGATAAAATGAAAATTTGGCAAAAATCAAAACAGCAAATCCAATCAGAACTGAAATACCGCTGTACAAAATAGCGCGACCAGCCTTTTTATGTGCTGCTTTTGCTGCTTTAGCAACCCGTGTTTCTTTAGCCAACTCCTCTTTAAAATGATCATAGAGTAAAATATTATAATCAGTTCCGATTCCAAATAAAACAACAATCAAGAAAACTTGTGTAAAGTTGGAAATTGGAAAATCAAAGAACTTGGTTAAATTCATGATAATATTAAGCGATATAATGAGTGAAACCGCTACAGTTAGCAAGGAAATGATCGGAACAATTGGTGATTTAAACACAAAAACCAATACAACAAAAATGAATAGTACCGCAATTAATTCCGTTTTTTCAATGCCTTTTTCGGTTGTAGTGCTAAACTCATTATTTAATACTTCTGAGCCGGTAATCGAAACATTCAAGGATTTTATCTCGAGTTTATCTTGAATTTTTTTGACTAAACTTGATAAATTATCCTGCTTCTTCACATTAATCAGTGCCATCTGGGTGGTTTTATCTTTTGAAACCACCTGTTTTTTTGTTTCTTCATTATCTGTCGCACTGGTAATAGACGTGATAGAGTAAGCTTGTTTCTCATTTTTTAGTTTTTGTATGGACTCTTTAATTTGTGTATTTTGCTCTTCACTCAGTTCTTTTTTGCTGTTAAAGACTACAATCAGCTGTGCGCCATTTTGACTTTTATCAAATTTTTTACTCATTTTATCAGCAACTTTACTTTCTAAGTCACTGGGTAAAGTAATTTGACCTTTGTCACGAACAATTTGTGAGATATTTGGCATCGTTATCAATGCGAGTAAAAATAACCCTAACCAAATAATGAGTGTACCTATATACTTTTTCTCTTTTGTTTTTTTCATCCATCACTTCACCTTTCTATAAAAGTTTACTAAGTTATTGACCCAAGTTGGACCTCACTAAAATTCAACTGTCCATTTTTAGACAGTTGAAAAAAACATAAACTAATGATAGGATGATTTTGCCTGCAATACAATCAACAGAAAGACAAAAATGTTTATAATTAGACACTTTTGCAAAAATGAAAAAGAAAGGATACTTGCATGAAATATGACTTGACTAAAAAACCAACTCGAGGTGCCATTCGAACGTTATCTTCCTTTTCCTCAACCATGTTGCTTCTTTTAACCAAAAAAGCCTTTGAAGAAATAACCGTCAATGAATTATGTAGCCTCAGCAATTTCCCAAGAGCCACCTTTTACAACTATTTTGACGATAAATATGACTTAATCAATTATTGCTGGCATGATTTAGCTGACCAGATTCACCTAGAAGAAGTACCACTAATTGATGATCGTCAGCTATTAAATACGTTTTTTGATCGTCTCTATTTTTTATTTAAAGAAAAGCAAGACTTACTAAATGGTGTATTAAAATACAATGATTACGATAGTTTTTTAATCGGCAGCTTTGTCAGTTATATGAGAAAAGTAATGCACGCCCTGTTTAAAGAACAACTGGAAACCTGTGACAATAAAATTCCCATTGAGATCATTTCAGATCACTATAGTAATACGATTCTGCTGATGCTTGAGTGGGTTTTTATTCAAAAGAAAACCGAAGACCTAGACAGTATTCATGCTTACTTAGATTATCTTTTAAAAGATATTTAAAAAAAAGCTGGGGTGAATTCACCCAGCTTTTATTTTTTTATCACTTTTCCATTTCGAAATTGCATATTGGGAAAACTATTTCCGGCTATTTTATCTACTGGAACTGCTGCTTCTATTTGTTTTAATTCCTTTGGCGTCAAATGAATCTTATTCGCTTGGATACTATCTTGCAATTGAGAAACTTTACTTACACCAATCACAGGAAACATAATGTCAGATTTACTTACTGCCCAGGCATGAACAAGTTGGGGTAATGTAATATTTTTAGCATCTGCAATTCTTTTAACGTTTTCTACAAGTTCTATATTTTTTTCAATATTTCCCTTTTGAAACAGCTCAATATAGTTATTTTGTGGAGACACGCCTTGCTCTAAGCTTCTTTTCGTCCATTTTCCTCCAAGTAGTCCATGTGCTAATAAACCAAACCCAATCACTTTGATCCCTAGCTCTTTAGCAACAGGCAAAATTTCTTCTTCCATACTTCGATTAAACAATGAATACTCTACTTCTATATATGAAATAGGATGTACCGAATGTGCTTTTCTTAGCGTTGTTGCATCCACTTGAGTGAGTCCGATTTTCTTTACATAGCCAGCTTGTACCAACTCAGCTATCCCCCCCACTGTTTCTTCTACTGGAATAGCTTGGTCAATTCTACCTGGTTGATACAAATCAATATAGTCTAAGTTCATTCTTTTCAAAGAATATGCTAAATAATTTTTTACTCTATCTGGATGTACATCTAATCCATACATTCTCCCATTAGGCTCTACCAGTGCTCCAAATTTATCAGAAATAAAAATATTCTCTCTTTTTTCACTTGTTATAACTGAACCTAGTGCCAACTCACTTTCTCCTGAATGATAAAAATCAGCTGTATTAAAAAAAGAAATATTATTTTCAAGCGCTTCTTTAATGATTGCTCGACTTTCACAACGTGCCTTTTTTGTCCCCATGAATAAGTTTCCACAGCCTAAACCGAATTGCTGATTGTTCATTTTATTTTTCCTCCGTTTCTATCAATAATTATTCTATCAGCTTGTTCTCAATCTTATCTTTATCCAAAAACCAGTACTCATGATACTCTCCTTTTAATGCTGTAAAAGGAACTGCCTCTTCTCCAAGAGACTCAATCGTCTCTACTAAATAATTTTTAAGTATCCAGGGTTGCTCTATTTCTCTTATATTAAGTTCCAAAATACGATAAATCTGCTCAACAGAAGTTCCTAGCTCACTTGCAACTACATCTACTGTTTTCTGAGATCTAACTAAATTTTCTTGAAATTCCTTTTTTGTGGTTTCAATTTGTTTTCGTGACAATGTCATAGTTATCCCCTATCATAAAGTTGTATTTACAACTGTTTCATGTGCATATATTACTCTTTAATTAAATAATTGTCAATTAAACAATTGTAGATTAAACTATTTATAGGAGATTGAAAAGGAGATGTTTTTATGAAATTTGGGACAAAAGATAGTTTTCTAGAAGATTTTTATCATTTTTATACGCTCCAACAAAGCTTTATCAAAAAGAGATTAAAAAAGATTCAGCTGACTGTCCCCCAAGCACGTTCACTGAATTATATTTTTTTACATCAAGGAACTATCCAAAAAGAGTTAGCCTCATATTTAGACAAGCAAAATGCTACTATAACAAATCTACTTAAATCTTTAGAAAAAAATGACTATATTATCCGAAAAATCCCCGATGATAACGAGCGTCAAAAAAAATTATTCTTAACAGAAAAAGGGTTGCATACAGTAGCAGAAATTCAAATTATTTTTATTGATTTAGAAGAAAAAATAGAGCAATTGATTTCGGTACAAGAAAAAGACAGCTTTGCTCATATTTTAAAAAAAGTAACCCATAATTTTCTTGAAAAATAAAAAACGACCCTCAATTTTTTTGAGGGTCGCTTCTATTTAAATCCATTTGTTGGTTCACTTTCCTAATCATCTCGTATAGATTTTTTTGCTCTTCTTTTGTTAAAACTGAAATACATTCATCAAAGACTTCATCAAAGAGCTCGTAGTTTCTTTTGCAATACGCTTTTATTTCATCATTTAACTTTAGATAATAAGTACGTCGATCTGAACTCGACATTTCCCTTGTCAGATAGCCCTTTTCCATAAAGCGATGAATAATTCGCGTTGCAGCCGGTTTTGAAATGGTTGCTTTTTCTGCAAATGTGGTCAGTGTTGGATTTTCCAAGGTATACAAAATATCTAAGTAATGCTCATCATTAGCAGTTAGCTCCTGCAACGTTACCTGTTCTTCATATTTATTTTGGTAGTGAATCAACACTTTATCATATAGCTCAGAAAAAAGCTGACTAATTGTTTTCATTGCAAACCTCTCCCACAACCCATTTTGGTTACCTTTGCTAACTAATTTACTCTACTTACACCTGAATGTCAATTTTATGAGCACCCACCTTTCTTTTGATTATGGTTCAAATCCATTAGTTGGGTTCTTCACTCTTATTCAGTAATTCATAAATATGATTGGCGACTTGACCTAAAGACTTGACTTTATTCGTATTTTCAAGCAAAACAATATACGTTAATCCTGTATGGGTAAAAGAATTAATACAATTCCATCCGCCTAAGACACCATGACTCGAATAACTACCTGGATTAACATAAAAGCCCATCCCATAAGTTGATCTACTACCAGAGGTAAACATTTCTTTTTTTTCTTTTTCTTTTAGTAAGACACCCGTCATCAATGCTTTATCATATAAATATAGATCCGTTGCTGTGGTATAAATGTCTCCAGCACCATACAATTGGGATAGATTAGGCAGCTTGGCTTCGTGAAATTTTTCCTCTTTGATTTTATAACTCTTCGATGGTTCTATCGTCTTTTCAAATGTTTGATAAAATCCGCTATTTAACATTTTTGCTGGCTCAAAAATACGTTTTTTTACATAGTCTTGAATCGAAGACTTTTCAATAAGCTCTACCACATAAGCTAAAGTCGAGTAATTGCTATCTTGATAGTTCCAGCTACCCGGTTGTGCCTTAATTCCTTGTTGTTTAATTTGCTCTACAACTTCTTTAGGCGCAATGTAATCGCCTGTTTCTTCTCTGCCTTTGATTCCACTCGTATGATTTAATAAATTTCGCAGTTTGATTTGTTGTCCATTAGGAAAATCTGCAATATATTTGGCAATCGGGTCATCAATTTTAAGTTTCCCCTGTCCTTGTAATTGTAAAATGGCAGTTGCAATAATGGATTTTTGTGCTGAGCCTAAATAATAAGTCGTATTGACCGAATTCCTTCGACTCGTTACCTGATCTGCTTCTCCGTATGCTTGGCTTAACACAACCTTTCCTCGTCTAACAATCAAAGCCGTCCCCTGAAACCCCTGTTGTTGCAAGTAGGTGTCAATACTTGCATTTTGAACAGTAGCTTTAATTCCTGTTGCTGTATTTGGTTGCAACGCTTTTGCGCTTTTGACTTCTTTCCTTTTCTTTTGTAGATAAGTATTCTTTGTCTGTTTAGGAGTGCTATTTATTTTTTCCTTAACTCGTAAGAAACTGCTCATTCCTGTTAATCCACAAATAAATAGGACCACAACTACAATAAAAAGGACCGCTTGTATTCCTCTTTTTTTCATATTTCCTAACTTCCTTTTCAAACTTACTCAAACAATTCCACTAACCCTGTGTCCAGTTTTATTTCCAAACCAAGTTTAGCATAAGGAAAACGCTTTTATATCAGGATTTTCTGCTCTTTAAAAAATAATTTATATTTTCACGCGAATCTTCAACCGATTTACTAAAAAAGCATAGAACAAACGATTTTTCGTTTCTCCATGCTGGATTTTATTATTTTATTAAATAGTATGAAGGATGGAGCCTACCTGTTGGGGCGTAGTACTCCTTTCTAAAGTAAGTGAACCCTAGTTTTTCAAGCAAGGCTTTTGAATAGCCATTGTCAGGATGATGACCCGCAAAATACTTGTGACACTGCAAGTATTTTGTACCAAATTGAATGACTGCCTCTGCCATTTCCAAGCCATATCCCTTGCCCCAGAAATTTTCATGCAAATGAAAGCCAAGTTCGTAAATTAGCGGCTCTTTCTCATATGGATGTAAGCCACAACAGCCTATAAACGCTCCTGTATCTTTTTCACAAACTTTCCAGTATTGAACTCCATATGCTTTATTATAGCTAATTTCTTTTTGTAATCGCTCGCTAATCTCATTTTTTGTAAAATATCCCTTAGCACAAATTAGTTTTGTCACCTTCTCACTACCCCATATTTTATCTGCAAGCTCATTATCTTGCTCTGACCAAGCCGAAAAAATCAGACGATTACTCCTAGGAAATAGATGTTCCATCTCTCAATTCCTTTCTTATAGTTTAATTATTGCGTTTAGCAAGGAAGATTTCTGGTATGACAATGAATTCCTCCACCGCCTAGATTAAGAGATAATGACTCGATTGCCACAATCTCTTTATCTGGAAATAACTGCTTCAAACAATTGATCACTTCCCTGTCTTGTCGTTCGTGTACCTTCATTTTTGTCGTTGCAGCGTAAGTTTGAACTAAAACCTTTTGATTGATCATTAAAAAATTACAATAGCTCATCGCAGGCAATACATAAAAATCCTCTTTGGGAAAATCTGAACCATCTAAAAAAAGATGATTTTGAATTCGAGCTTCATCAAAAGTAAAATAACTAAAAAGTGCATCACGCTCCCTCACTTTGATGAAAAAGGGTTCTGGCATGGGCAGTGCCACAATGCGCAACTTTTTTCCATTGGCCAATCGAATGTTTTCTAGACGTTTCTTTGCTGCATCACAGCGCTCTTTGTTCAATCTTGCTAATTGACTATTTTGTGCTTGTTCTTCTGAGACTTGAGCAAGAACCACCGTGTCTGCCGAAACAAAACGACAAAACTCATCAATATGACCATTTGCCGAAGCGCAACGATAGCAGTTACGCCCCTCTATCTCGGTGAGCTTTCCCATGTAAGGATTTTCGTCATCAAATGTTCCTTTTTCCAACCAGATAATCTGCTGTAATCCGAAATGATTTTTAAATTCTCTTTCAATTTGCTCAGTAGTCCAAAGAGGATTTCGTTTGTCCTTTTCTGTTTCCAAAATAGAAATCATCGTACCTTGACCATTAAATTCATGATTTCCACCTTCAGTAATGAGCCGACTGGATCCTCCCTTTTCAATAGCGAACAAAGACGCGGTTTTCCCTGCATATTCAATTAAGTCTTGATTCCAAAAACAGTTTTTTCGAAATAGACCGTATGCGTTAAAATCAAAATCAATCCAAGTTGGTTTCCCTTCTTCAAATACGATTTCTGGTCCAAAATCTCGTGGGTACATAATCGCATAAGGATATACTCGAAAACTCAGCTTTTCCAAATGAACATGCTCATTCTTTAAATAATTTTTGACATAGTCTAACATCTCACTATCATAAACATCAATATGTACCGCAACTTCGCTGAGGGCTTCTTTGATAATTCTTACAGTTACCTGCTCACAGTCAAAGCCACACACAAGTTCCTTTTCCAGTGGCCAAGTAACAAACAACCTCTTTTGTTCCTCAAATTCTGCTCGTATTCGTTTAGGGCATTTCATCGCTTCACCTTCCTTAATAGGATTATATAATTACGAACTCCGCTAAGTCACGAACAAATGGCTTACAATTTTGTTGGGTCTTTCCTTACAACTAAAAAATGCTTTTGATTATTTTATCTGAACTATCAGCTACTTAACTATTTGGATTTGGCGTTTCACTCTTTTCTTCACCCAACTCTCTCTATGATATAATAAAGTGAAAAATGAACAAAAAAGAAGGTATTTTATGAAGAAGAACACAAAACCTCGTCCCATTCTTATATTAGGTTCCCAAGGAAATCTTGGAAGTCAGATTGTCAAAATACTCAGAGAACAAAATCAAACAATTGTAGCATGGACTAGATATGATTGTAATCTGTTCAACGCTTTTGAAATTGAACAAAAAATCACACAACTATATCCTGCTGTTGTCATTAATACCGTAGCTTACAACGCTGTAGATGCTTGTGAAAATCAACTATCAGAGCAGGAGTTAGCGATTTCGTTAAACTGTCAATTGCCGGCTTATCTGGCACAGATTTGTCACAAAATCAAAGCAAAGCTGGTGCATTTTTCGTCAAACTATGTTTTTTCTGATAACAAAACATTTTATTCAGAAACCGAACAAACAAACCCTATCAATTTTTATGGACTGACAAAAGCACAGGGAGAAAAAGCCATTCTTTCCTACAAAAATACTGCATTCGATTTTTGTATTTTACGTGTGGCTAACCTTTTTGGACCATTAGGCACGGGCCAGTCTTCCAAGCCAAGTTTTTTTGACTCCATCAAAGACGGCGCTCAAAAACGTGACATGCTTGACGTAGTAGCAGATGAAAAATGCTGTTTTACCTATACAAAAGATATCGCCACTGTTTTATCACACGTCCTGTACGAAAAAAGTTTTTATGGAATCTATCACCTTATCAATAGTGGACCAGCTTTGTCTTGGTTTGATGCTGCAACTCTCTACTTTGATGTCATTAAAGAAAAAACTATTCTGCAGCCAATTTGTAGTACTGCTTTCAATCGCCCTGCTACACGCCCCAAAACAGCAGTCCTTGTGAGTACAAGGAGCTCTCTACCGACCATGAGAAGTTTTGAGCACGCGCTTATAGATTACATCCAAGAAATTTCTGCAGATTGATAACCTACATGTTTGTTCTTGACTAAAAGAGAAGAAGGCAAAACCGCTTGATACACGGTTATGCCTTCTTTTTTAGTGCAACAATCCGTTTACTTATAGCTTACTTCATCAAGAAACAACCCATGTGCTGGCACGGTTTCTCCTGCTTGCGTTCTGATTTTTTCTTTAAAAACTTGATTGATTGTAGCAATCTCTCTCTCTCCAGAACCAATTTCAAGAATCGTTCCCATCATAATCCGAATCATATTGTAGAGAAAGCCATCCCCAACATATGTGAAACGAATCAGGCTTCCTTCTTTTTGTATTGAAATCGTTTCAATTGTTCGAACAGTTGATTTTTTCGTTTTCTTTAAGGAAGAAAAACCAAGAAAATCATGTTTTCCAATGAAAAGCTGACATGCCTCATTCATTTTTTCACTATCTAATCTTTTAGGATAATGAAAGCTATATGCTCGGTGAAATGCAGTTGGAATCACGTCGTTCCAAATATAATAGCTATAGGTCTTACTCGTCGCATGATAGCGCGCATGAAATCTTTCTGCTACTTCTTCCACTTGTTTAATGACAATATCTCTTGGTAAATAACGGTTGAGAAAGTCTAGCATTTTCTCCGTTTCAAAGGTGGAGGCTGTTTTAAAGTTTGCCACTTGTCCTCTTGCGTGTGTCCCCGCATCTGTTCTGCCTGAGCCTATAATCTCGATTTTTTCACCTGTCATCTGCGCCAAAATGGTTTCGATCTTCCCTTGGATAGTTTTTTCGGTATCGCCTAATCTCTGCCAACCTAAATAACGCTTCCCATCATATTCAATGGTTAATTTTATATTTCTCATATTTTTATTTTCTCCCTAAGCACAGTCTTGCTTCGCATTTATAGATCGTACACATTGTATCAAGGTTTTGGAGCTTACACAATTTATTTATACACTCTCATCTACCAAATTGAAAAAGAAAACGAAAAAAGCTGCTTCCCAATGATTTTATTTTTAGAGATTGGGCCAATTATTCTACTGTCGAGAGACTTTTACCAATTGTCACCTAAAACAAAATAACTATCTTTAGGGAGAGTTGACGTAATATTTTGGTCGTATTAACCATTAAGTTATTGGAGTACTGAATTAAATAGTTTTCAAAGAATTTTTGACCATTCATAAAAATTGCATTGCCTCTTATAACAAGACGATCCCCCACTCCAATCACTCGTTTGATTCTATTTTTATTGGAAGTTTTTACTGTCACACTATCTGCTCATTTACTCTCATGTGTACGGTATAGGGATCCACGCTCGCCGTCTTTAATTTTATCTTTTGGAATACGCTATTTTTAATAATTTTTTTCGAGATTTCACACTTTTTTTTATAAAATTGTTTCGGTGTTTCTCGCTATCATAGAGATAAGTCTTGTTCACAATTATAGGAGGTACTTGATGCTAAATCTGTTTGAAAGCCATATAAAAACTCAGATTGAAATTTTAAACTATGTCTACTCCAACCACTCCACCCATATCTACCGAAAAGATCTTGCCACATTTTTTAACATTTCAAATTTGACCATGAAAAAATATCTTATTCAGCTTTTTGGATTTGATGAGTTTCACTCAATCAATCAAACTTTTTTCACCAAAATTGATTACAATAAAGTATATCAGACCATTATTCAAGAATCGGTTAATATTTCAATATTAAAAAAAATTATCCTATTTCCTGGAAAATCTTCTGATTTTTACTGTGAACAACTCGCAATCAGTTCACCCTTATTTTCCAAAAGAATCAAAGAGCTAAATTTATTTTTGTCAAACTATCACATACAAATAAAAGTTCGAAAAGGTTATCGTATCGTAGGGCAAGATGAAGCTCAGGTAATCTTTTTTATTACTTCTTGTTTCTTAGTTTTTAGTATGCCGATGGAACAAGCAACTTCACAAACTCAAAAAATGATTCTATTCCTAAAAAAATACAATTGTCCTACCTGTTTTCGCACAGTAGGAGATTTTTGGGAAAAAAATTTTTTCTCTACTTCTTTTTACGTTTACTTACTCCGTTGCTCTCAAGGTTATTTTACTAACTTAAAAAGTGATACGAGCCACTATTTTATTCCAGATGATGATATTTATTTTTTAAAACAGTTTTTCCCTAGACTAACAAAATCCGAACTTTGCATCGCACTTGTTTTATACAAAAGAACATTCTCTTTCAACTTATCTTCTGATTTATTAGAAAAAATCAAGCATATTATAAAACACTTTTTTTTATTTTCTGATGAAAAAATGCATGATAACACTATTAAAAAAATGAGCATTATCTTAGCACTCAGCGTAGAATTTTCTTACAAATACAAGTTGAATATTCTAAAAGATATTCCAGAATTACATATCTTTGACCAAGAACTTAGCTCTAACAATCCAAAATTTGCACGCACCATTAGAAATTTATTAAAAACGATTGATTCTGAACTTGATGCCTCTACTTCAAATTTTTTCGAATTTATTTTTTATTGGCTTTTTTCTGAAGTTGGGATAGAAACTCTCGTCCAAAAGTTAAACATCTTACTAATCGTTGATACTTGTATAAAAAGCGGTCACTACATTGCAAATAAACTTTCGGATTTACTCAATTTTTCAACTATTCAACATACCATCCAAGTAATGGACTTGCATTCTTTCGCTAGTCATTCAACAGAGAAATCTCATTATGATGTATTGCTTTCTACAGTTCCGTTAGAGGAGACTCCAGTAATGCTGATTCCTTATAATCTAACACTACATAATTCTCAAAATTTAATTCATTTTTTAGCGGATTTTTAGATACACTTCACCTAAGTTCTTTCAGCAGCTATTTTGATTAATTATCCACAATAAAAAAGTTGGAGAAAATTCTCCAACTTTTTTATTTACTCTTTACTTTTTCCTTTTTTACCCTTCATAAAGTAGACAAACATTCCACTAATAGCCCATACAATCATCCCTAAAATAGAGAAATTTGTTTGAGTTTGTTCACCTGTTTGTGGCAAACTTTTTTTACTAGCATTCGAGGGTTGCATAGCCTTTTTGGCAACTTGTTGTCCACTATTTGATGCACCTGTTGCTTGTGTTGTTGCTTCTTTACTATAAACAACCGTCTTTTCAACATTCTTACTCGTAAGGGTAATCCCATTAATGGCTGCGACTTTTTCTTGGTTAGGCGTATAATTTGCCAATTTAGGGGATATCTTTTCACCAAAAGAAGTCCGATTTTGGACCGCTTTCCAACCATCCTCTTTAATTTCTTTTCCTGTTACTTTATCATACGTTCGCTCTTGCTCAAAGGTCACGGTTTCAATTTGATCGTCGGCTGCTTTGGTGCCGTCTTTGTATACATAGTGAACCGTTTCAGTGACTTTTTTCGTTAGAGCAGCACAATCTGTATCTTCTGCCCATTTGGGACCAGCAGGATCTTTTGGATTGATTGGTGCTCCTGGTTGCCCAGGAGATGCTGGATTAATGGTCACAGTCCCATGTTTCAAATGAACTTCGTATGTTTTGGGACTTCCGTCTTGGTCATACGTCACTCCGTCTTTAGGATATTCGTCTTTTACTAATTCATATCCTTTATCTGTCAACTCTTTGATTGTATCACTTGTTCGGTAGCCATCCGTTGTGCCATAATCTCCACTCAATTCTTTACTTGTGATAGGCTTGCCTGTTGTATCATCCATGTAGGTTACTGTCGCTTGTTCTTTATTGACGGTATACGTCACGGTCTGCTCGATATTTTTACTTTCTGCCGTAAGACCCATTACTTCTGGAATTTCTGCTTGATCTGGGGTGTAGCCAGGAATCGTTGGCGATGCGATTTTGGCAAAGCTCGTTTGATTGTCTTTCGCGCTCCACTCACCAAATGTTTTGGTGCCATCTACTTTGTCTGTTGTGACCGTTCGACTAAACTCAACTGGTGTTGCTTGTTGATCTGCATGAGCTTGACTCTTATCACTATACTGATAGTGCACGGTTTCGGTGATTGATTTATTTTCTGAGGTGCTTGTTGTGCCATGTTTCAAATGAACTTCGTATGTTTTGGGACTTCCATCTTTGTCATACGTCACTCCGTCTTTAGGATATTCGTCTTTTACTAATTCATATCCTTTATCTGTCAACTCTTTGATTGTATCACTTGTTCGGTAACCATCCGTTGTGCCATAATCTCCACTTAATTCTTTACTTGTGATAGGCTTTCCTGTTGTATCATCCATGTAGGTTACTGTCGCTTGTTCTTTGTTGACGGTATACGTCACGGTCTGCTCAATATTTTTACTTTCTGCCGTAAGACCCGTTACTTCTGATATTTCTGTTTGATCTGGAGTGTAGCCAGGAATCGTTGGCGATGCGATTTTGGCAAAGCTCGTTCGATTGTCTTTCGCACTCCACTCACCAAATGTTTTGGTGCCATCTACTTTGTCCGTTGTGACCGTTCGACTAAACTCAACTGGTGTTGCTTGTTGATCTGCATGAGCTTGACTCTTGTCACTATACTGATAGTGCACGGTTTCGGTGATTGTTTTATTTTCTGAGGTGCTTGTTGTACCGTGTTTCAAGTGGACTTCGTATGTTTTGGGACTTCCGTCTTGGTCATACGTCACTCCGTCTTTAGGATATTCGTCTTTTACTAGTTCATATCCTTTGTCTGTCAACTCTTTGATTGTCTCACTTGTTCGGTAACCATCCGTTGTCCCATAATCTCCACTTAATTCTTTACTTGTGATAGGCTTTCCTGTTGTATCATCCATGTAGGTTACTGTCGCTTGTTCTTTGTTGACTTGATATACATAATAAACAACTTGATCCTCATTTAAGAATGCCAGGCTATTGTCACTCATCATTTGCTTCCCTTTAACGCTAGAAACTTGATTTTCGGAACTTATCAATGTATAGCCAGTAATGGATTTAGGCGTGACTTGATAGTTTGGCGATTGACTGGCAATAGAAGAACCTGCAGGATACCCATATTGATACGCCTGACTCGCTAAATCCGTTCCGGTTTTGTCTACATAGCGAACTGTGATTTTACTCTGACCTTCTGCTCTAGCGTTGGATGGAGTAGTATTGGAGCTGATGCCATTCCCAGAAACAGTGGTAATCACTCCATCATCAGATATATTATATTGATTAGCTTGACCAGAAAGCTCATTTTTTACAGATGGGTCAGCAAAATTAAAAGTCGTTTGAATTCCTAAATTTTGAATCACATTAGCACTTGAGAGCACTTGGCTAACCTTACTATTAATTTCATCTGTACGATTGATTTCTTGTGCCTTATCTGCTTGAGTAGCAGCATCATCATTAGGATACAGATCTTTGTAAGTGTATGCTCCTTCTCCAAGAAGTTTCCCGAAATTATAAGCAATGGTATAATTCCCATCTCCATTATTAATTACTACACCAGAATGTTTGCCGGCTGTATTTAACGCTTTTACAATATCTTCATTGCTAGTATTTGCTGGTAACGAAATAATATTAGTCACACCAGTTCCTGCTGGGAAATTACGATCTGTTGAATTATCTCCCTTCACAAGATATGTCCCATCTTCGCTTATTTGAAGAGTTGAGTTGCCCAAATAATTACCTAAATTTATTTGCGTGACATTCGAGCCACTTGTTTGAATTTTCTCAATCGTGATCACATTTCCAGTTGGAATATGCGTATCTCCTGCATTTTGTCCACCGCTTGCTAAAAGATTATTAATGTAGTTTGGATCTTTTATACTTGTTCCTGTATTAATCTGATTTGCACTAGGACTATACGCAAAATCTGCTGTCCTGTAATCTCCACTATCTTTTTGATACGCACGATGAACGGGTACAAAATTAAATGTTGAATTTCCAATTGTTAGTACTATATTTTGAGCGCTGTCTTTTGTCACAAGTGCTGAGGTAATACTTGGCTGCTCGGTGACTGTTGCAGCTATTTTTTTACCAGTTTCCAAACTGGCAAAAGATTGATCTAAGGTTATGATATAAGCCATTTCATCTGTTGAAAACTCAATCGTTCCTACCTGGTCAATGTTTAGCTTGGTGCCTGAACTTAACGCTGAAGCGATTAAAGAAGAGGAATTATTCGTTATCGTAACTGGAATCTTAATTTTACTTCCTTCTTTTAAAGTTCCATCTTGGGTGAGCGTAAAGCCTATTTTGATAGCCGTTAAATGAGCACTTTGTTGCTTAATATTATAGGAGTCCCCATTCTTCATGACTGTTGTTCCATCATCTGCAGTTACATTAACGGTTAGATTGCTCAGTGGTTGCGTATCAGCAGATTGGGCAGATACTGCTGACGCAGCTTTTTCTACTGCATTAGTGTTTGTGAGTTTATTCACATTTTGTTCAGACGAAGCGCTTGTCTGTGACGTTTGATTTAGTCTTGATACTTCTGTAGATGTTGTGGTGCTACTTGTGCTTTCACCACTAGTTGAATCAGTCGTTTGATTTGTGGTTTGTCCTGTAGTTTGACTTGTTTTTTCTACTCTTTCTGCTGCATAAGTCAAAATTGGTCCCTGTAATAGGCTTCCAGTTAAAGAAGTTACAGCGAGTGCTGTCGTAATTACCCTACTTTTGTTTTTCTTTTTCAAAAAAAACCCCTCCATCTTCATTTTATTTTTTATTTTTAGAAAAGCTTGTTAAAAATTATGTTGGAAATTGAATCATTTGATAGATTGTTCAAACTTACTACTAAACAGACTTATTTTTACCCACCAACATTAGCAATAGTTTATCATCTCTCTTACTATTTTTTTGATATATATTTTTAGAAGAAAATTCATTTTTTTATTAAAAATCATAGCTTTTCATATTAACTAATTCTTAATAAGAGCAATATTTTTAATATCATTAGCAGATACTTAAATCAAACAAAACGCTTTCTAAAAAAATAGGGTGTTACTTATTAAAATAAGTAACACCCTATTTTTTATATGAATTCAACGCTTCTTTTTAGCTAAATCGCTAGGAAATACAATGTAACTGAGATCAATCCCCAACAATAAAACTGCTATAAATCCTAAAGTTTGAAAGCTTTCAATAAAAGGTAGAGTCCTTTTATGAATTCCTCCACCAACATAGACGCAGAAAAGTAGTAGAATACCTGTCAAAAGAATCGAGCCACTATCAAGTAAAAAATTTTGCCATTCGTATCTTTTACGTTGCTTTCGTTCAACTGGAAGATAATACTTTGGTGCTTTTCCTTGCCCTAGTTTATAAAGAAGGTAACGATCACACCACGTTATCATTCTGTGCCCCCACATGAAAGAAAACCCTAAATAAAAGGGTCCAATTGTGGAACTAAACGTTGCTTGATTTCCTTGTTTGATATCCCAAATAGTAAAAAATAGTAATAAACTATCGACAAAGAAAACCAGGCTCAGTATCCACGAACTAAGCTTGCGTTTTTTACAACCATACCTTACAACAAAGCCAGCCAATACAAGCCCCCAAAAAACTAGCTCACACCCAACAATTAAATAAATCACATTGATTTTCTCCTTATTTTTCCATTTGCCTCATACCTGCACGTTACATATCATCCAAACGCTACAAAAAAAGTCATCTAATCATGACTTTTTAAGCAACGAACAATCACTTATATACAATTGATTTCCTAAAGGGCTAGTAAACTCCATGGCAATTCCCTTTTCTACCTTATATGGCTCACAAAAAAAGTGACTATTTTCTTTTTCCAATTTTGTATACAATTCCATCACATTATCTATGATAAACCAAATCTTTGGCTCTTCTTTGGGATTGTATGAATTAGACTTTCTCTCTTTATTTTCCATGCTCAAACGGACTCTCCTTTTGGTGCCATCTTATTTACTATTTTCACTCTTAAGCCATTGAGTGGCTTTTTCATAAGCTTGATCTGTTTGAACATCTGGCTCAATAGGACTATTTTTATATACCTTTCCCATTCGATCTTTCAACATCTCCGTTGTTAATTGCATGGTGTAGCCATTGTACATGTTATATTGCCAATTTACTGTTGTATATCCAGCTGTAGGAGTACCAAAGGTTTTTACATTTTTAAGACCTAAAAAGCTCATCGCCGTGATCTCTCCCGAACTTCCAGTTTCCTTGCCAAGCAAAAGAGCAATTCGCAAGTCCTTGATTTTCTTAGCGGAACCAATATCCACAGGTGTTCCTCCACCTGATAATTGGTTGTTTGATAGAGTAACTTCTCGCTCTGAGTGATTTTTGTCAATAGCAAAAACCAATGTTCCATCAGGTAAAATAGGTGCAAGACCAGAAATCATCGGTCCCATATCCCCACCTTGATTCTTACTTAAATCAATAATCAAGTCCTTATAAGAGGTGTTTAGTAGTGCACTTGAAATTTTTTTTGCATACGTTTTAGCTTGTGCCTCACTGCCTACAAATTCTGGAATTTCTATTGTCAAAATTCCTTGATTTACCTTAGCTGTGGGCATTACTACATTCGTTTTATCCACTTGATTCTCTTGGTAAATAGCCGAATGTTTTCCTCCGGCTACTTCCACGGCTTTTGAGAGTGCCGGGAGTGTCTCCGCATAACTTTTCGCTCCCTTTACTTTATGCAATGTTTCTTGTTTAACTTTTTCCCAATAATTGCCTCTAGCAAACAATCCCTTTTGATTCATCTCATTTACCGCAATTGATGCAAATTTTTGCGGTGATGGTGGAATTATGTAAAAATTGAACAACGGCCCGTATTTATATCCCCCTATTCCAAGAATAAGAACAATCATTACTAAAAAGAAACCCACAAAAACACGCATTTTTTTCATTCGAACAGCCCCGCTTTTCTTTAAAATCTAATTCATTATATAATCAAGATCAACAAAAGTAACGAACACATTACTTACAGTAGGCTTACAGTTTTGTTAGTATTTTTATTGCGCCAAACAAAAAGACAACTAGAGCGACATATTCTCTACTTGTCTTAATAAATAAAAATTATTTTTGGTTTTCTTTTAATTTAAATCGAAGAACAAACATAAAAAAGGAGCAAAGATTGAAAGTAAGCATTAGCGCACAGTATGGTCATGTCCTGTTTTATAGTTGAGGCTGAGGCAGGCAGTGACACCCTAGCAGTAGCTATCGCCCCCACAAATTGCTGTGTCGTTGAAGAATGCCTGTTTCATTTGCCTCATCCTCATTTTTTAATGGAGCCAGTTTACTATCATCACTTGAACTGTTGTTGCAGCATTACATAAAGGCATCTCTTCTTTTTTTATCATTGCTCACCAGTCCATACCTATCCTTTTTTTTCTTGACTAACCTAGTTGCATTCTGCTATGACTTACTTATTTATAATGGTTTATCACACTCACGATTAAAAAAACAACAAAAGTGCCATACAAAAGGAATCATTCCTTTTGTATGGCACCTTAAATCTGAATGCACAGCAGAAATAAATATTATTCGTTTCCTACTCAATCAATTTTTTCTTTTGTATTTGTGCAAGTGTTTTTGTCCCTTCAATCTGTCTATTTAAAATAGTAATAAATTCATCTATTTTCATCTGATTTCCTAACTTTTCTTTTATAACTTCATTAAATTCCACTTCGATTTTTTTTGTCTCTTTTAATACCGCTCGACCTTTTACGGTGAGGTAGATATTATTTTTTCTAGAATCTATTGTGTCTTTTTCCTTTTTTATTAGTTCTTTTTGGATTAATCGATCCAGCACGCGACTTGGATTATCCGAACCACATATTAATAATTCACCGATCTGAGTTGTAGCGAGTCCATCTTGTTGGTCTAAAATTTTTAAAACTTCATTCTGGCTTGGTGTAACACCAAATGGTGCAAGCATCTTAGTGTGCTGCTCTTCCCCTTCTTTATCTACGGCTTTTATCAAATAACGTAATTCTTCAATCTTTTCCACTCGTTTGCTGTCCTCTCTTACTTTTTCACCTGTTTTTTCATGATAGTATTTACCATTGTGACCATATTCTTTCTCGGTAAAATTCTTGGCAATATAGTACTTGTCACATAATTATTAAGTCCATCAATTTTAGAAATCTTCCCTTTCTCAATCGCATCAAGTGTGACTTTTACTACGTGCTGTGGCGTTCGCAAGTTTCCATATGAAACCCCACCACCACTAGAGAAAAAATTAGTATCTGTTGCGCCCGGGCTAATAGCAAAAATACGTACTTGACTTTCCTGGCACTCCATCGCTAAGGCCTCAGTAAAGGAAAGTACAAAGGCTTTACTGGCAGCATAAACAGCCATTGTAGGGATAGGATGATAAGCTGATGTTGACGCAACATTTATAATGAGTCCTTTATTTTTCTTTAGCATAGAATCTAAAAACAGCTTTGTCAAGTCGAATAGTGCGACAGTGTTTACCATGATTTCATTATGTTGTTGTTCATAACTCACATCGCTTACCTTGCCACTAGTCGCAAATCCTGCGCAATTAATCAAGGTTTCAATCATAATTCCTAATTCTTGAATCCTTTGATAAGCGTGTTGTGCTACATTTGGAACAGATAAATCATACATTACAATTTCAACCTTAACCTGATATTTTTTTTCGAGCTCAGCTTTTATTGCTTTCAACTTCTCTTTGGACCGTGCTAAAAGTACTAAGTTTTTATTTTTTTTCGCGTACTCAACCGCAAAAGCTTGTCCTATTCCTGATGATGCTCCAGTTATGAGTGTATACATTGTTGAATCTCTCCTTTTTACATGTCTAGGCACGTATGTCTAAACACATAATAACATGACTACACAAAATTGCAAAGATTATCACTTACAAGAAAACCTTAACTTTTTCTTTTAACACTATCATTATTTGACAATTTTGAGGCTCCATAGTAAATTAGTTAACAAAGGTAACTAATTTACTAAACGAAAATCTCTTGAGAAATAAATTCGGTTACTTATCAACTTGAGAAAGTAGGATATCAATGAAAAATATTACCGTTTACAATGAATATGCCACTTTAAAAACTGTTATTATTGGGAACGCTGAAACTATTTATATACCGGATGCTATGGAAATGGAACAAGAAGCCCATACTGCAACATGGAAAAAATTGTTGAATAAGTATCTCTATAAAGTACTAAAAGGAAAAAAAGTCCCTCAATTTTTAGCGAAAAAATATCAACGGGAATTACATGACTTTAAAAAAATATTAGAAAAAAATAATGTGGAAGTTTTAACGGTTGATCCGGTGGTTCCTTCTAAAAAAGAGGAACCAGGAATGGCCCAAATGTACGCACGCGATAGTGTGATGTGTGTCGGAAATCTACTAATTGAGGGAAATTTAAAACTCGAAATGCGAAAAAAAGAAATGCGCGGCTATCAATCTATCGTACAATCTATTAAAAATCAATCTTCAATTCACCAATTGCATCCTTCAGAAACTGCTTTTTTAGAAGGTGGCGACGTCCTTGTTGATTATCCCTATGTATTTGTTGGCATTGGGAAATATGCAAGTAACGAGAATGGCATCAACTGGCTACAAAATTTATTAGATATCAGCCAAAAAGAACAGCATCCTGACCAAAATTGGCGTGTCATTCCAGTCTATCTGAATGACGACTCCTTACATCACTTAGATTGTTGTTTTACTATTATTGGTCCTAAAACAGCTATTATTCATAAGGACTCTTTAAAAGCGCTCCCTAAAGAACTCGAAGATTATCACTTCATTGAAATTGACACAAAAACCAATAAGGAAATGGGTGGAAATGTTCTTGTTATCGGTCCTAAAAAAATAATCGTTCAGAAGCGACACCTCTCTTTACAAAAGTCACTTCAAGCACTTGGATATACTGTCTTCCCTCTAGATTTCACATGGCACGCACGTTTGGATGGTGCCTTTCGTTGCGCTTCTTGTCCACTTGAGCGGATTGAAGAAAATCATTCCATATGATGTCTAGCTAAAAACCCCACCAATTGTTCTTTCAATTGGTGGGGTTTTCTTCTTTTTTCTTGTATTCAAAAAACAAACTAGCATTGTTCAATCTCTTATTAAAAAGGACACATCCTTACTTATTTTCATATCCATCTAAATGAGTTTGATGCCAATTCCACGCTGTAGTCATGATGGTTTCAACGTCCGTGTACCTTGGTTTCCAACCCAAAATTTGACAGGCTTTATCCGGTGATGCCACTAACATACTCGGATCACCCGCTCTTCTTGGACCAACTCTTGTAGGGATTTCTTTACCGGTAATCTTCCGAGCTGCTGTGACCATTTCTTTTACAGAAAAACCTTGATTACTTCCTAAGTTGAAAACCGTACTCTCATTGCCTTGTTCTAAATATTCTAGTGCCAGTAAATGCGCTTGAATCAAATCAACCACATGGACATAATCCCTCACACACGAACCATCTGGAGTCTCATAATCTTCTCCAAAAACAACAATTTCTTTTCGTTGTCCTAAAGCGGTTTGTAAAATCAGCGGTACTAAGTGAGTCTCAGGTGAATGGTCCTCTCCAATAGTGCTATCTAACTTAGCTCCGGCCACATTAAAATATCGAAGCGCTACATAGTGAATTCCATAAGCTTGTTCACACCAATGCATCATTTTTTCCATCATTAGCTTACTTTCACCATACGGATTTTTAGGATTGGTTGACGTTTTTTCCGTAATGGGCATGACTTTGGGCTCTCCATATACTGCTGCGGTTGAGGAAAAGACAATATTTTTTATCCCTCGCTCTTGCATGACTTCCAAAACAACTTGCGTACCGTAAATATTATTATTAAAATATTTTAGCGGACTTTCAACCGATTCTCCAACAAGAGAGCTTGCTGCAAAATGGAACACCCCGTCTATGATCTCTTTTTCAAAGACTTGACTTAAAAACTCTTTGTCCCGGATGTCTCCTTTATAAAAAGAAGCCTTTGGATGAACCGCAGCTCTGTGTCCTGTAAGTAAATTATCCACCACCACTACTTTCTTTCCCACTTCAACTAGTTGGTCTACCGCATGAGAACCAATGTAACCTGCACCACCTAAGACTAATATCGCCAATTTGCTACATCCTCTCCCATTCTGTTTATACTGCTTTACTCTCTATTAAAACGCTCTCTCTAAATTTCAAGCCGATATCAATCTATTATTAGAGAATAGCAAAGTACTATTTACTAAAAAAGTTCCAATAATTATTATACACTCAAAAGCAAATAGTGTAAACGCTCTTTCCGTTTCATTTTAAGATCTATTTATAAAAAAATTTTTTTTCTGCCACTTTCAAGCTAATTTTTGCTATATTTAGAGTAGAAATTTGAGAGGAGCCTTTACTTTTAAATGCTGAGTCTATTAGAGCATCATATTAAAAATCAATTAGATATGTTAAATTATATGTACACGAATCAATCTATCTTAGTAAAGGAAAAAAAGATTTCTGAATATTTGAATTTATCTTACGAAACAACGAGAAATTATCTATATCAGCTTTTTAATGAAGCGAATATTTCAGAACCTCTAAAACCTTTTCTGATTACCAATGAAGAATATAAAAAAATATACGAACAAACCGTATCGAAATCCATAAATTTAGCCATCCTAAAAGAATTAATTTTTTCTCCTGGTCATTCTGCCCATTACTACTGTGATACATTAGCAATCAGCCCGCCACTTTTTGCTAAACGGATCCGTCAACTCAATAACTTTCTATCACGATACTCGCTTGAAATTAAAGTAAAGAAAGGGTATCGGATTTTCGGTCAAAATGAAGATCAATTTTGTTTCTTCCTTACCACTTGTATCTATGCTTTTCACACAGAAATTTTTATAGGACCCATTGAGTATACTGAAATCGTCACCCTTTTAAAAAAGTATCAGTGTCCTTGTAGCTTTGGAACACTAGGTGGCTTTTGGAATGAACAATTCTTTGCTTGTGTATTTCTTGTCTATCTATTGAGAGAAACCCAATCTTCCGAACTTTTGCACTCGGAGGTTTTGCCCAATAATAAACTTTTACCTAAAGATGATTTTCTCATGCTAAAAAAACTATTTCCAAAACTAACACCTTTAGCAATAGTTACTGCCATAGATAAGTTCAAAAAATTTATGACGGTTCGAATTTCTAATGAGATCACTTGTGGCGTTACAAAAGTTGTGCAAACACATTTTAACTGGTCAAAAAAAGAGCTCAGTAATACTTCTAAACAAAAAATAATCACTTTGCTTTCTGTTAGTGTTGTTTTTTTCAAAAGATGCCCTTTTACCTCTAAAAATTTCAATCCGGAACTATGTATTTTTATAGATGAAATAAAAAAACAAAATCCGCGATTATTTTATTCGATTCAAACACTTATTCATAAAATTGACACTGAATTTGATTTACAAACGATTAAAGTTTTCGAGGCTACTTTTTATCGTTTATTAGCTGAAGTAGGTGTAGCACATTTGATTCCAAAATTAACCATATTAGTGACAACCGAGCTTGGTCAAGAACATGGTCATTACTTAGCACGTCAACTTGCTGGGCTGCTTGAATTTTCAAATATTCCTAACGAAATAACAGTAATAGAACTCGATCAACTAAAACATATTGATGCTAAAAATGAATATGACTTTTCACTATCTACAATTAAAACTGAAAATTCTGCTACTATTCTCATCCCCTATAATTTAACGCTTCAAAATTCCTCTCATTTAATCAAATTATTTTCACAAGCAGATTGCTCTTCATGAGTCAACATAATAAAAAAGTTGGAGAGAAATTCTCTAACTTTTTTACTTGTTCTTTGCTTTTTTCCTCATAAAGTAAGCAACCATTCCACTAATAGCCGATACATTCATCCTCCAAATTGAAAAGATTACTTGAGTTTGTTCGCCCGTTTGTGGGAAGCTTTTTTTACTAGAATTCGAGTCTTGCGTAGCCTTTTTTGTAACTTGTACTCTGCTGTTTGATGTATCCTTTGCGTGTGTTGTTCCATCTTTATGGTAGACAACCGTCTTTTCAACACTTTTACTCGTAGGAGTAATCCCATTAACAACTGCGATTTTTTCTTGGTCAGGCGTATAATTTTCTAGTTTAGGCGATAGTTTTTCATCAAAAGAAGTGCGATTTTGGATCTCTTTCCACCCATTATCTTTAAGCTCTTTTCCTGTTACTTTATCAAACGTTCTTTCCAGCTCAAACGTCAATGTTTCGGTTTGATCGTCTACTGCTTTCGATCCATCTTCATATACATAATGAACGGTTTCAGTAACTTTTTTCGTTAGAGAAGCACCATCTGTGTCTTCTGCCCATTTGGGACTCTCAGGATTATTTGGATTAATTGGTGTTCCTGGTTGACCAGGAGATGCCGGATTAATGGTTATAGTCCCATGCTTCAAATGGACTTCGTATGTTTTGGGACTTCCGTCTTTATCATACGTCACACCGTCTTTTGGATAATCGTCTTTTACTAATTATATCCTTGATCCGTCAACTCTTTGATTGTGTCACTCGTACGGTACCCATCCGTTGTGCCGTAATCTCCACTTAACTCTTTGCTCGTAATTGGTTTTCCAGTTGTATCATCAATGTAGGTGACTTTCGCTTGTTCCTTATTAACAGTATACATCACCGTTTTCTCAATCGATTTACTCTCTGCTGTTAGACCCGTTACTTCTGCAATCTCTGCTTGATCAGGGGTGTAGCCGAGAATTGTTGGCGATACAATTTTAGCAAAGCTTGTTTGATTTTCTTTTGCACTCCACTCACTATATGTTTTTGTTCCATCGACTTTATCTGTCGTTACCGTTCGGCTAAACTCCACAGGTGTTGCTTGTTGGTCTGCATGTGCTTGGCTCTTGTCACTATATTGATAGTGAACGGTTTCGGTGATAGTTTTATTTTCTGAGGCGCTCGTTGTCCCGTGTTTCAAGTGGAATTCAAAAATTTGATCTTTCGTATCATACTTACTGCCGGAAATGAAGCCATCTCTTACCAACTCGTACCCTTTTGCTTTGAAAAAAGCAAACTGGGAGTCTGTAGCGTATTGAATAACTGAACTGCTTGACCCTGTTAATGAATCAGAAGCAAGTACTTTTCCATTATTATCGTCTATATAATTTACGATTGCCTTTTGGATGGGTGAATATACCATATTATCAATTTTATACGCTTGATGTGTTGGCAAAGCCCCTGTAGACGCTGCAATAGTGAAATAGTAAGCTGGATTGCTAGCATCATATTCAAATGTCTTCGTAAATGTCACATCTCCACTTGGTGTATTCAAAATAATTTTGAATTTCTTCGTAGCTGCGGTATATATAAATTTAATAGAATGAAATTGATTGTCTTCAATTGCTTTGTTGATTTCAGCTGCTGAACTTTGATCAATGGTCCCATAACCTTTACTATCAGTTGTAATAAAAGTACCATATGGGTTGGTGTGCCCATCATCATAATCTCCTTTAAGAATCTGATTGGTATTGGAATGTTTGGAATGTTTGGAATGTTTGGAATCGTTTAACCATGTATCAATTTTCCAGCCAAATGCATTGGTTACGCCATAAATTCCAAGATCTCCACCTGTTCCTACAACTTGATTTCTCTCCCCTTTATAGAAAACAAAACCTATCCCATCTGCAATTCCCGTGTAGCCCCGATTACTTGTCACTTCTCCTAAGTTAATTGCCCCATCAATTTCGAAATTATTTCTAACATCAATTGCCCCTGAAAAAGCAACATTCCCCGACTGACACATTCACCTTCGAAAATTTTGTATGTTTTTTTTGATAAAAAATAAAAATGTGTAAAATAGCTCGTTCGTAGATTTGCTTATACCTTTCTATTTAAAAAGACTATATGTTAAAAATTTTTCATTACTACTCTAATTTGCTTTTCAGTCATCTGATTTTCATGGTCAATTCTACCTTCATGTAAAAAATAGTGCAGGTACTCACTACTTTTTCTTTGTTATACCAATTAGTTGACATTCAAAAAAACTCTACTATTTCTATAAAAACAAACTAAAAAAAGAACTGGAGAATTAAATCCCACTAGTTCCTATTTTTGTATGAATTTTTACTTCTAAATATTTTTTTCAAAAGATTCGGCACCATCTTTTTCACTTCGCTACACTTTCCATATTATTGCACAAATTTCTTTTCATTTTCATGAAAAACTTTCTTTGTTTTTTCCCCATATTCCTTTCAAATTGTGGTCCAAATTATTCCGACTTAGCCACTCCTCAATTCTTAACCAAGTACAATAATGTTATTCCGGATTGACATATACTTTATTGGTACTTGGAACATATTGAACTATAATATTTCCAGCAGTGTCTCCAGTTAGGTCAACAATTGCTTTGTATTTATTCTTACTAATTTTTTCTGTGATGGTTATACCCTTCACACTTACACCGTAAGTTTCAGTTAATATCTGCTTGGCTGTATCTTCCATTTCTTCAACCCTATTGCCAGGAAAAACAAACGTTAAACATAAGCATGCTACGACAATAACTATTGGTACCCAAGGTTCTGAGAATCTTTGTGGAAATATAAAATAATTCAAATTTGCTAAAAAAACAGTTCAAATACTATACATGCTATTCTATAGAACCCTTTACTTGCATAAATCCATGTTTTAAAGTAGAAGTTAAGCGAATTGTTATCTCTCCATAATCTTCGTTAGCAGTACTTGAATGTAACCACAAATATTTCTACCTATACGAAACAGCTTGTAGACTATTAATAAGTATCACATACATTTACAATCTAACCCCCCCTCGGATAACCCGATAACTTAGTTTAACGTTTAATTAAGTAAAAAATGAAATTAAAATTCATAAATATCAGTAAACATTTTTTCTAAAACAGGATTTAAATGGTGTGTTACAAAAATAACTGTTAATTCAGGATTTAATAAGATTGCTTTTTCTATTATGTACGACGTTTCTGAGTCTAAATTGCTTGTTCCTTCATCAATTAATAAAATATCCTTTTCTTGTATTAAGCTTCGCCCTATTTCAACTCTTTGAGCCTGTCCTCCAGATATATTCTTGCCGAACAAACCTAAAGAATCAATATTCTCTAAATCTGTCAGTTCAATTTTATCTATTATTTTTTCCACTTTTTCCTTATCAAAATTATCTAGTAAAGTTACATTATCAAAGAGACTCAAATCAAATATATACGGCTTTTGTTTTACATAAGATATTTTGTCTCTATATTTTTTAGTATCTATGTTATTTATATTCTGACCATCTATTTCTATAGTACCTTTGGTATAACCTAAATTCTTAGATAATATATTTAAAAAAGTAGTTTTTCCTGTACCACTCTTTCCTAAAATGGCATATTTTCCACCTTTAATAAAGTTCATATCTGGAATTAGTATCTTCTGGCTATTTGGAAAATCATACTCTAGATTTTTTATCTTTATTTGATTAAAAAAAGTAAATTCATTATCATTTAAAGGAATTCTAGGCACATCTAAACTATTATCAAAATTTATTTTATCAATAATCTTTGATGTAGAAAAAAACATTGTAACCTCATTTATAAAGAAGCTCATATTACCGAAAAAATTGCCAGTCAAATCACCAATGGAAAATATCACCCCTCCTGATAATCTTCCTGATAGAACAAATATGCCCGTCACAAAAATAATACTGTATTGAAAAACAACTGAAAGAAATCTAATAATAGAATTTATTATTGCTTTTGTTTTTCCTAAATCACTTTTCAAATTAGCTATTTTTTCATTCTCTATATTCAATTGTTGTTTCAATAAATAGTTTTTATTATACGATATTAATGTTGGAAATCCTTTAATCCATTCATCAACTTTTGAAATATACTTTTCATATTTTTTAGATAAAGATGTATTTTTAATATCTAGTTGTTTCCGTAATCTATTTGGAACTATTGTCATTATAATCGCTGCTACTATAGCTATTATCAGTAACACATAGCTAAATTTAAGTATTGCTATTGCAGAAAAAACAATTAAAGTAAAACTTGATATAGCTAAATAAAAATTTCCAAAACATTGTTCCTCTAGTGTATTTATGTCAAGAGTCAACCAAGATATATACTCATTTATTTGTTTCTCATGAAATTCTTCATATGATTTAACAGATATACTTGATAGAATTTTATTTCGAATATATAATACTTGTTTTTGTTTAGCATATTCTACATGAATATTCTTAATATAGCCTAAGATTAAAGCTATTAACCATAAAAAAAGTGAAATAGCGAAAGACTCAAGAAAAGCGTATTTATCACTGTTAATTAAACTATCCATTATTTTAGATAGATAAACAGTAGAGAGTATTATGCCACCTGACTCTAAAGTTATTAGGAAAGTAAGTAAAAAGTTATATTTCCAAAATTTTTTTATTGTCTTAAAAACCATACTCTTTTCCCTCCATCCTATTCTATGACGTATGTAAATAGATTTTGTTTATCCATTAAATTTATCAATCTTACCAAATCTTTTCTCGTAAACATACAGTTAGGCACAACTTTTTCTAGTGTACTAGCTGGGCAAGTTTTGTTTAAACAACTAATAGATATTGAACAGTCATCACATTTATCGGTCAATTTTTCCTTAGTCCAAATAGATTCTTTGCTATAGTCTATATCCAGTCTCCCGTTAGATAGTTTACCAATTATATTTCTTTCATCATAAAGTAAAACTGTACATTTATATACTAAACCATCCGCACCTATTATATAATTATTTTTTTACCTGCATAACAATATGTATTTGGCATTAGATTCCATAATATACCTTCTGATTTCCCACCCAATTCCACAGTTAATTCAGAAAAATCTAAAGCTACATTGTTACTTATTACATCTATACAGTTTTCTCCCCAATTTCCTATATTGTGGAAATTAAAATCAAAACGCTTATCTTCTCCAAAAATATTTATTAGATTTTGTATATGAAATTCCATATAGCTTATATTGTCAGGTCCTATATTTGTCCTAATAGCTATTAAATTATTATCTGATGTATCTGTTGAAATTTTAATCAGATTATTTATAATTCGATCATACGTGCCTCCTCCATTAGTTAAAACCCTTTGAGAATCATGTGATTTCTTAGGACCATCTATAGTTATTTGATAATTACTTACCTTTAATCGAGATAGTTTTCTATAATTCCTTAAAGTTAACATATATCCATTAGTTGTAATATCTGATGAATATTCAATATTAAATTCATCACAGATTTCTATAAAAATATTACTTAAATATTCAATACCTTTAATATTTAATAAGGGTTCTCCCCCAAACCATGATATGTGTAGATGTTGAATTTCAGCATTACTATAAATACTATTTTTAATAAACTCAATTACAGATTCCATAACATCTATTTTCATTTCTTTTTTTTCAAACTTTTCATAACAATAAGTACATCGAAAGTTACAATTTTCATGGATTAATAAAGATATATTTAAAACCTTTTCTTCATTTTTTAGAATTTTTTCATATTTATACTCCCATGACTGAAAAAAATCTTCTTTTTTTAATAATTGTTTGATTTCTTTATTGTTTAAAAAATCTTCTTCCGTTTTAAATATATTATTAGAATATTTGATAGAACACCCATTAAATGTGTTAAACAAAAAAGTGTACCTACCTGTTGGATCACAAGATTTTAGTATATTTTTCATATTAAATCATAACCACCTTTTATAAATATAAATAAAAAAAGCTCACTTATCGTGAGCTCTTAAATTGGTTGTTTACAGTTACAGTTATTTGTTGTTCTTCTTACCGCTTGTTCATATAGCGAACTATCATTTTTAGTAATTTTAAACATAATAATATCCTTCTTCCATCATCGGAATAAACAAAAAAATACATTTTTCCATATTTATAATCGTATAAAAAAATAGATAATTACGATATATATATAATACATAAAATTAATATAAAAAACAAGTTTTTTTAAAATTAAACAATTATATATTTTTAAAAACAACCAGATAATCACTTCCTATCTCTTCAAATTCATCTATACCACATTTTCAATGGAACAAATTCAACATAATCACTATTATATTTAGTTGCAATTTCTTCCATTTGCTACTTACTCCTCAATAGCACGCTAACAACTTCTTCTTTGATACATTAGAAATAATGGAGAAACTAAGATAATACAGACACGAAATCCCACTATTTATTTAACCACTTATTTACGAAGGAGTACAAGTGTATTAGAAAGACTTGTGCTTACTTCTACCGCATCCCCACGTGCAGGATCATTATCAAATGATTTTTTGAATATATAGCATGCAAAAATCCATGAACGAAATCTACATCGAACATATTTTTACATTGGTTATGCTATGTATCAACGGAATTAAAATTTGCACAGTTCTAGCCTCTGCTTCCCTTTATTTTTTTTCGATATGTTTGATGTTTCTAGAGTTGTTCGATTCAACTATTTCTTTTCCTAAATAAAAAGTACCATCTAACTACATGTTTCTTGCACTTATTTCTAGTGAACAAACATCTTCTACTACTTTCTGATTTATTGAATAACAAAAAAATAGTTTTCCTCTTACAAATTTTTTCATTCCATATAACTCTGTCCATAGTAGGATCATATCTAATCAAAATAAAAAATTTCATTCTTGGCTACTCTTTTATATTTTTATGTTAAAATATTTACATAAATATAACTTTTTATAACAAAAGGAGGAAACAAATTGAAAAAGAGACCTCTACTAGCTATGGGTATCCTTGCAATGATGCTTTTTTTAGTTGGATGCTTTGATCAGAGGGAACACGATTCAAAATCAGCAATAGATAAAAAACCAGATAACACTCATCACTCCTCCTATGATTATCACTAAATAAAATTTGGTTACGGTTGGTTTAAAGACTGAATTTGAAATGATAGTATCCAATAGTCCATATAGCATAAAAGTTCTTGCACCTAGCACCCACAGTAAGGTTTCAGATACAGCCGTTAAGAGACTATGAACAAACCATAACAATGGAGAAAAAAATAAAAATGAAAAATCCAAAGGCTCTGTAATCCCTGCGATACTCGCAACAAACATTGAAGGCAACATCATTCCTTTGACTTCTTCTTTGCGCTCCTTTTTTGCGCAATAGATAATGGCTAACGCCACCGCAACAGAACCAAAGATTTTAACAAAGCCAAAGGTTGCAAACCTTAAGGAGGAATCCATTTGTACAATCGAACCTGCATTGGCCATTTCTGCATAAAAGATATTGGCTGCCCCTGTATAGATTTTCCCGTTTATTTCTGCTGTCCCACCAATTGCCGTAAAGCAAAAGGGCATCCATAAGAGATGGTGTAATCCTGTAGGAATTAAAAATCGATTGCCAAATGAATAGATAAAAACGCCTAGTAAGCCCGCAGTTAAAATTACATTTGATAACTCATTAATCCAACTGTTTACAACCGGCCAAGCATAGCTAAACACAACAGCTAACACCAAAATGATAGGCGTTAAAACCATAAAACTCAGCCGTGATTCACCGTAAATACTAAAAATATCATTGAACTGAACCTCAGAAAATTTATTATGAATATAGCCAACTAAACAACCTATGACCATTCCCAAAAACACGTTCATATCGACAACTTGAAATCCCAAAACCAGCCCTTGACCTGTACCATATAATCCCATTTCTCCCGGTTCTGCTAGCAGGTTATTCATTGTTAGCCAAGCGTTGTTTGCTGCTAAAAAAAGAAGAAAACTGATTAGTCCTGTTAGCCCTGCTTCCACTTTCTTTTTATTCGCCAAAGAGGAGGCAATGCCCACACAAAAAATCAAGGCTAGATTGTTGAGCATACTATCCATCATCGTTTTACCCAATGTCCCAATAGTTTGTAAAAATAAAGGCATAAAATTCATCTGTAAAATAACAGAAATTGCTAAGAATACGCCCATTACCGCCATAAACTTAACGGGTACAATAATTGATCTTGAAAACTTTTGCATAGCTTCAGCAAATTTCCCTTTCATAAACTAACCTCCCAATTCTTTCGATACGTATCTAAACAAAGTTTACAATTTTAAGATAGCGCTTTCAATATTTTGAAGGGATTCTGGACCTAAGTCCAAAGATTGAGACCTAACAAACTACTTTTAGCCTCCTAAACAAAGCAAATAAATTTACTCGTAAACTTGTAGTCGCATCAGGACAAATTGTACCCGCAACAACCAGTTGAAAGTTTGGATAAGAACATCCCTTCACACCGCTCCTTAGCTTAGGTTTTAGAACTTGAGCTCCATTTTTTAGTCTCTTATTAAATTAAGCATTAACGCTTGACGAGTTGTTCCCTTAATCATTTATACCGATTGAAATAGCTTAGTTTTCAACTTGAATAATCATAGAAAAGAGCCTGGGACATAACTTAAAAGTTATGTCCCAGGCTCTTAGTAGCCAAATAGACAGCTTAGGTTGAAATTAGCAAGATTTGAAGAGAACTCCCCCTGAATCTCTACTAATTTTCCGAAGTAAAACCCCTCTGTCCCACTCTCGTCTTGCTAGCAAATTCAACTATGTTGTTCTTTTTTGGTCTTAGTTAAGAAAATAAAAACTATGTAAGAAAAACAACAAAATAGGGCAAATACATAAAAAGGCAATCTAATATTAATTTGGAATAAGGAAGTACCAAATAACGGAGAAACAATTCCCGCAATTCCTTGTGTCATGGCAACCGCACCTGCAACGGATCCTTGATGTTCTTGTGAAACCGTAAGCGATGCACCTGCTGATAAGGAACTTATTCCAAGGCCAGCCCCGATACCTATTAAGACATAGCTAACAATTATTAATGCAAAGCTACTTTGAGCTGTTAGTAATAATAATCCTGCGACTAAAATAGGGACCCCTACTAACATCATTTTTTTAGCATGCCAATTTAATATATTAATTTGCACAACTTGAGTCAACATGAGCATAACACCTTGAACTACAAATAATAAAGAAGCTGTTTTTGCACTTTGTGCTACTGTTTGAACCAATACGTCTTTGATATAAAGTGATGTCAAAAGTTGTAACCCAACTACAATAAACATAATTGAACACCCTACTAATAACCATCCGAATAGACTTACTGTAAAGAATTTTTTGTTAGTCTTAACTGTGTTCTTTTGGCTCAAATTCTCAGAAGAATTACTTTTATTTCCCTTAGGTAACCAAAAAATTAATAAAATTCCAAAAACAGCTAACATAATACTTGTCACATAAAATGGATTAAACAAATTGCCACTAGAGGATAAAAGACCTCCTATAATTGGGCCTAAGACCATTGCCAATCCTGTAGCCGCCCCCAGTGAGGCCATATCTTTCGCTCTGTTTTCTACAGTAGAAATATCAGCCATATATGCATTTGCAGCAGTAGGTGCTGTCGTCATAAACATTCCCATGATAAACCTCACTAGCATTAATCCATATATCAAAAAATTAACAGCTTTTTCTGATGAAATAGCAAGTTTGAAGAATATTGTATAAAATACAAAGCCTATAGCCATTCCTAATAACCCAGTTACAATAACCGTTTTTCTTCCCCATTTATCACTTAACTTCCCCCAAATTGGTGCAAATATAAGCATTGCAAAAGCTCCCAATGAAATCATAATTCCAATTTGATTAGGCAACATATGTGCTTTTGTTGATATTGCTGATAGAACGGGCATTGTGATATAGATTCCTAAATAAGAAATTAGTGTTGCAAAAAACAACTTATTTTTCATAAAAATTTCCTCCTACCTGATTAATCCAGAATTAAGATAACATTGTTATCTTAAAGATAAAAAAAATTCACTCACTTTGTATTTAAAAAAATAATCATAGAGAATGAAAATTTTTTATCTAATGTAAAGCAGTAAATTAAACTAATATTACGGAGGGGACGTAATAAAATAATTTATGTACTCTTACAAAAAGCATTGTAGCACACTTTTTTTTTTAGGTAAACCTTAATTCTATTTTTATTTTATTAAAATAATAGTTTTGGAAAATTTTTTTTGAGTTATGAATAGAAGCGATAATTATGATCAGTTGTTGTCATACCATAAAGAAACTTCTCCACTCCGCTCTTTTCTTATGGTTAGCAATTGTGAATTTGCTTGTAAATCATTGATTTTCGTAAAACGGGTGAGACGAAGAGGAGCGCTAAGACAAAACGAAACCGAAAAAATTTCATTACTATTAGCCTATATTCTGCCATTTATTTCACTATTAATTTTGTTTTTATGATTTTTAGAGGATTCCACCCCATTTTATAGATTCTTATACCTAAATTTATCGCATTTTTTTAAATTCAGATTTAACAGGAACTATCATCATTGCCAATAAAAAATACTATCGCTATTAATCTCTGCGAACTAGCTAAAAATGTGGGGGCAATTTTTCAAAATCTTAAATCCCAGTTTTTAACCTTGGTTCAACTAGAGAACTAATTTGGGTCTAGAAAAATTTAGGCATAAATCAACTATAACCAAGCAAAATTTGAAAAAGGGGATCCTAAAATTGAAGATGGCACCATTAATTTCTTCTATTTTTGAAGGAAAATATAAACAAGCAATAGTTTTTAGTGGAGGTATGACATTAGCTGATGAAGCTAAGAGTCAACAAGCTTTTGCTGAAGCTATTTCACCATTGGTTGTTGAAGACAACAAAGTGGTTGCTAGAAGATAATTCAAATGTACAAAAATATTTGACTGATATTGATGGTGAAAGTTTAGCTATGAATTAGACAACACTTACAATAATTTGTCTATTTTCCAAAAATAATTTTATAATAAAAAATAAAATTTGTGATTTTTATTCAGATATAGATCAAATTCTTGAAAAAATGGATGCCTCTGTAGGGCTCACATAAAAAAAGAGTGGAAATATCCACTCTTTTTTTATGTGTTTGTTTATCTTGGTATCAGCATAAAATTTCATGTAAACAAAAATACACAAACTTGTTTACGGTAGGATGAGTCTTTATGACTCGGTATCCAAAAAATCTTATTAGACATTTGAGTATAAGCATTTTGTATAGGTAAAGGTTTATTATCATAAATTGAACAAAAAATATTAACTGCGAAAAAAGCGTCCCTATTGAATGGATCTATATCAATCTAAAACATGCGTTTTCTTTGGCTCCTATAATAGAAATACGGGCAAGTTATTCGTTATAATCTATTAAAGCGTTTTTTATTGTGCAAAAAAAAACAGCGACAACAGCTGAAAGAAAAAGTGTTAAACTCCTATCTATCATACCCAATGTGTGGCTATCCAAGAATGACAAAGTATTTTAATGATGACCTAGCTATCTCCGTCAGTCGCTATCTAATTTATTGACTGATGAGCGAATTAGAGAGTCATCTCAAACGATCAAGAAAATGAAAAAGCCTAAAACCAGCTGTGAAGTCACTCAATTATCAAATCTAATTTAGATAGCCTATATAATCCAGTAACCCAAAGGGCTATCGCTCATAAAGTTTAGGCAAATATGACCAAATAATTTAAATAACATTTTTTATTATATTATATTTATTTACTCTATTCATAAAGAGATTACAACACTAAATTTTTATGATAAAATTTGATTAATAAGTGGTCTTTTTATAAAATAGGGTAAACTGAGAGGTAAATATGATGAAGAAAATTGGGATTGATCTAGGCACATCAAACAGCTTAGTTAGTTTTTGGAATGGTGAACAATCTGAACTTATTCCAAATCAGTTTGGTGAATACTTAACACCATCTGCTGTAGGAATTAACGAAAAAAAAGAAATAGTAGTTGGGTCGATTGCTAAAGAACGACAATTCACTCATCCACACAAAACAGCAACCACATTTAAAAGATTTATTGGTACAGAAAAAAAATATACTCTTGGTGATAAAGAATTTTCATCAACCGAATTATCGGCATTAATTCTAAAAAGTCTTAAACAGGATGCTGAAAATTTTTTTGGAGAACCATGTAGTGAAGCTATCATCAGTGTTCCAGCTTATTTTAACAATATTCAAAGAGAAGCTACTAAACAAGCGGCTCAATTAGCGGGGCTTAACGTTCAGCAGCTCGTGAGTGAGCCTACTGCAGCTGCTGTTGCTTACGGATTACATAGAGAAGATGATCAAACAATAATAGTTATTGACTTGGGGGGTGGCACATTCGATGTGTCCTTGTTAGAACTTTTTGAAGGCATTCTGCAAGTCGAGGCAATTGCTGGTGATAATCAATTAGGTGGAGAGGATTTTACTAGAATTTTAATGCTGGATTTTTTACAGCAAAATAGTCTCGAAAAATTAGTATTAACCACTCAGGAACAAGCATTACTTTATAGTAAAATGGAGCACGTCAAACTAGCTTTAAGTATTCATGAGGCTGTAAAAATCGAAATTACTCTTAAAGATACAATTTACAGGTATTCAACTGACATTAAAAAATATGAGCAACTATGTGAAAAATTACTTGGACGTATTCGCCGACCAATTATTCGCGCAATCCATGATGCCAATAAAACACTTACCGAAATTGATCGTGTCGTATTAGTTGGTGGTGCAACAAAAAGTCCAATGATTCGTAATTTTATTGGGAAATTATTAAAAATTTTTCCTTATACAAAACTTGCTCCTGATGAAACGGTCGCTTATGGTGTCGGTATCCAAGCATCAATGAAAAGTGATTTAATGTTAAAAGACGAGATGATTTTAACTGATGTTTGTGCGCATACTTTGGGTGTGGACAGCATGAGTAAAAATATTCACGGTGAATGGATTGATGGCATATTTTCCCCCATTATTGAGCGGAATACGTCCATTCCAGTCAGCAAGCAGAGAACGTACTATACCGTTATTGATAATCAAAAGGAGATCGTTTTTCCTATCTATCAAGGAGAAAACCCCAGATCGTCTGATAATTTAAAAATTGGCGAAATCAGTATGAAGCTGCCTCAAAAATCAGCTGGGTACCCTATTGATATCCGCTTTACTTACGATCAAAATGGCTTACTTGAAGTTATCGTCAAGGATGCAGCAGCAAATTCAGAAAAAAGATTAGTAATTGAAGAAAATCCAGGAAGTTTGACTAGTGAAGAAATAGATTCAGCATTAGAGAAATTAGCAGGACTAAAAATTCATCCTAAAAATCGTAGTGAAAATCAATTGATTATAGCTCGACTTGAGAGACTCTATATGGAATTTATTGGAGAGCGTCGCAATTATATTCAACATTTATTAATCCAATTCAAAGCTTTACTCGATGAACAAGATGAAAAGCTACTTGAAGAACAACTTGTTGAATATAACCAAATAATTATGACTTTGGAACAGGAGCTATTGCTATGACTCATTGGCAAGTTTTAGAGATTGAGAGTACAAAAGATATTAAAAAAATAAAGCGTGCTTACGCTATAAAACTAAAAAAAATTGATATCGATAATGAACCAGATAAATTTCAACAATTAAAAGAGGCTTTTGATTGCGCTATTAATGAAGTAAAAATCCAAAGCGAGCTTCATCAAAATCAAGAAGTATTATCCAATACTAGCTCTACTGATGAATTACCATTATCTGATGATTCTCATGCCGAAAAACTGAATTCAATGGAAATTACTGATCAAGCTATATTTACAATAGATGATAACCAATCGGAATTGCTTGAAGAACCTTGCGCTATAGTAAATAATTTCTTTACCAAATTAAACTCCTTCACTGCTGAATTAACTTATTTTGATGATTTAGCTGGTTGGCAATTACTTTTGGCCGGTAGCAAAGATTGGGATATTGATACTTTTTCAACTAATCAGCAAATAATCTACAGTTTTTTATCTGAGAATCATTATCAAATAATGAGTCATCGTGTTTTAAAGTATATTGTAGACACAATTGATTTGCATAGCTTGATTGAAAACTCACATAGCATGGAAATGTTCAATTTTTTAGAAGATTTATTATGCACACCTGACTTCGATTTTAGTATTTATCAAAATATTTCTGAAGAAAGTCGAGAAAAATATTTTAGATCTAGATATCTTTTGTATCTCAATCTGAATTTTGTGCCAATCAATCACGATACTATCCTTGAATTATCTGAAGCATGTCTAAAAATCACTAATACTGACCCTGCTTTAATTATTTTACAGATTTGCTATCAAATTGTTTTAGATTATTCATTGCAAACTAATGATAAGGCTATAGTAAATAATTTATTGCATCAACTAGAAGATAATGATTTTCTAAACTACTCTAAGGTGCAGGACTACCTTAGAATGTATATTTTAGCTTGTTCGGGTCAACATAAATATGTGTTACCAAGTGAATACATCAATACCAAAAGACTCATTCCGGATATCCCATTTAAATTGTCTGCCGGCTATATTGCTTATAAACAAAAAAATAATCGGTTAAAACAGGACTACTGGCAACCGTTGATAAAAATCGGTTTTAAATTTGAAAATAAACAACATCAACCAGTAGCCAAAGATGAAAAAAATCTTAGTAAGTTCCTAATGGTAGCCTTTTTTGCTTTAATTGTAATTACCGCACTAGGGCGAAGCTTTTCCTTAACTAGCAAAAATACAAAAATTAGTAAACAGCTAACTTCAATATCAGCCTACTCTTCAATCTATAATAGCCGTTATACTAGATTAAAAGACGCTAGCGACTTAAGTAGCCAGCTGGTTTACTACTTGAATTATAGTTCAGAGGAGGATGAGAAGGATTTCCAGAAATTCCTTGATACTTATTTTAGTGAGCATGCAAAAGAACAAGTATTGAATGTAGATAAGTCTAAACTTACTAAAAATGACTCATTTGGTGTTTTCCCTACAATCGATTTTGTCGAAAAATATGGATATGTTGAAGCTGTAGGTAACAGCTCTTTATCTAATCCTTTATTCGTTTTACAAAAAGAAAATGATATAGTAGTTAACATTCTTGGACCAGGCTTTGATGAACTCTCAGATAATGATTGGACTGCCCTAATTGAAGATATTCGAGTAAGGCCTTCAACTAGTAGCAATATTTTTTTCTTAAGTTTTCTATTAAGTAAAAATCGAAAAGCTGAAAGTTCTTCGGAAACTTTTAAAAAATATTTTACAGATGACGTTCTTGCGCTTATTGACCATAACATAGATCTTACAACTGAAGAAAGATTCAAGAATGCTTACGATAAATTAGTAGTAGATCCTGATGAAAAGAAGGCCTATGATCTTATATTTGACAAAACCGATAAATTATTAATGATTCTTTCATTTAATTCTTATGGGTGTATTGACCATATATATGGGGAGAACTGGGAAAAACTTTCAACTGATAAGATTGACAATTTAGTAGCACTACTTGAAGAATAAAATAGTCATTTATTAATTTTTGTGAGTTAAAATATTAAAAGTAAATTTTTCGACACTAATAAAAAATCACCGATTTAAAGAGTTATAATACTTTAAATCGGTGTTACTATTTAAAAATATGTTCTTAACTGTTAAGATTTTTTGATAATTGGTAGTCAAACTTCATATTCTGTGCACTCTGGATCTGTATTATAGTAAATTTCAATATCAGCTGCATTACCATTACATCTATGTGAATACTAGTACTATAATTGGAAAATGTAATACTTCTGATTTATTTTCCATTGTTGTGTTCCTCCATGTATTTTCGCAATTATTTCAGCACACTTTCTTTGCGATAATGTTTTTTTTGCAAGCTTTCTCAAGCAAGCAATATCTACATATTTCATTTCAGGAAAGAATGAAAGTAAGATAATATCTTGTCGCCTATTTGAACGAGATTCTATTGCTTACGCGATTAGAACATCTTCAATTTCTCTAGGCACCTCTTTTATTTTTCTATCAGTAACCTTTAACAGTGCTTACTTCCAACAACATTGTTCCTAAACTCAAAAATATCATCACTTATGGTACGCGTGGCCATTAATAATTCGAAAACTACGATAAATTTGTTCAGTTAGAATCAATTTCATAAGTTGATGTGGATACGTCATCTTGCCAAATGACAAGGTATCCTGTGCTCTGTGCATAACTTCTGGTGAAAGCCCTAATGAGCCACCGATGATGAAGGTAAGTTGACTGTTCCCTTGTATCCCTAAAGTTTCAATCGTTTGAGCTAGAGATTCTGAACTATGCTGTTGGCCATCTATTGCAAGAGCCAGAACATACTCTCCTTCCTTGACTTTTGCCAGAATTCTTCTCCCTTCTTTCTCTTTTACTTGTTCCATTTCTGCGCTACTTAAGTTTTCTGGAGCTTTTTCATCTGGAACTTCCACCATAGTTATCTTGGCATATTTTGTTAGACGTTTTGCATACTCCTCAATCCCCTGTTTCAAGTATTTTTCTTTAAGCTTTCCGACGGTGATTATTTTTATTTGCAAGCTTTCCACTTCTTTTCTTAGGTATTATAAAAATTCTTTTTTATTTTATCATGCTTATTTTGAGTTTTCCACATTTATACACAGGTTTTTCCACAAGTATACAAAATAATTGTCTTTTCCCTCTACTTATCTTATTATTAATAGTAGCGGTTGGTTCGACTCATATAATTAGATATCCACAATCCACAACAAGTGTGGATAAGTTATTCAGTTATACACAGTTTCTTAATTGTTATTTTTCAAGAAAAGAAACGGATTTTATCTTGATAAATTCATATTTTTTTCAAAAAATGGCATTATGATTAGTTTAGAACTTATAAGTAGATACTTATTTTCACTTTAATAAAAGGGAGGAAAGGTGTTTTTCACACCAATCATTATGGCAAATAAAAATTTTAAAGATGTAACACCCAATAAACAAAAAAACACTGGGTTACTTAAACGCTTTGGGGTAGGTCTTCTCAGCGGAGTACTAGGGGGGATGCTAGTACTTGGTGGTGCCTATGCTTTAAATCAGCAAGATACAAACAGCTCTTCCAACACTACTACTTCTTCCAGTGGCTCTACCAAGGTAAGCACTATTAAATACAACGTAGAAAGTGACACCACCACTGCGGTTAATAAAGTCCAAAAATCAGTGGTATCTGTACTGAATCTTCAAAAAGCACAAAGCTCATCCAACTTGTTTGGTTCTCAATCTAGTAGCAAATCCTCTAGTAGCTCTGAACTTCAAACGAGTAGTGAAGGTAGTGGGGTCATTTACAAAAAAAGTGGCGACAAAGCTTATATCGTGACCAATAACCACGTGATTGATGGTGCTGAATCAATCGAAGTTCTTTTAAATGATGGGACAAAAGTTACTGCTAAGTTAGTCGGAAAAGATACTTATTCTGATTTAGCTGTCTTGCAAATCTCCTCATCAAAAGTTGAAACAGTAGCGACTTTTGGTGATTCTGATGCACTTAAAGTCGGAGAACCCGCCATCGCAATTGGCTCTCCTCTTGGTTCAACCTATGCCAACTCAGTAACGCAAGGGATTATTTCTGCTAAGAATAGAAATATCTCAAATACTTCTGATGATGGACAGACTATCAATATTAATGCCATCCAAACAGATGCTGCTATCAATCCAGGAAACTCAGGTGGTCCACTAGTCAATGCTGCTGGACAAGTCATTGGAATTAATTCTGTAAAAATTGCTGAATCTAGCAGTAGCTCTAGTGTTTCTGTCGAAGGTATGGGCTTTGCAATTCCAAGTAATGAAGTAGTTTCAATCATCAATCAGTTAGAAGCAAACGGAAAAGTCAGTCGACCAATGCTGGGAGTAACGATGACAGACTTAGCCAATATTACCAGTGCGCAACAGCAAGAAATTCTTAAAATTCCAAGTTCTGTCACTTCTGGTGTAATTATTCGCAGCGTTCAATCCGCCTCTCCTGCTGAAAAAGCTGGATTAAAACAATATGATGTGATTGTTGCAATCGATGATACCACCATTACAAGTGGGACAGAACTTCAAACAGCACTTTATAAGAAAAAAGTTGGAGACTCTATCAAGATTACGTATTACCGTGGTACGACTAAGAAAACGGCGACCGTTTCTCTTACTTTAGATCAATCCTCTTTGAAAACTTCTGAATCTAACTAACAAAAAAAGAGTAAGATAGCCGTGTTTCATCTGATAAATAAGAAAGAACTGATGAAAGTTTCAGCATGTTTCAAAAAATAAATTCGGCTTCCATAGCATAGTCTAATGCTAAGAGCCTAGCACATAACTTACAGGTTAAGTGCTAGGCTCTTTTTAAATAGCAAATAATTCAGTTGGTAATTCTGGATCGGTGTCACAGACAACAAAGTCATGATTAACCCCTAGTCCATGCTCCATCAGGGTATTTTCCATGGTCATGTGCGCAAGCTCCTTGAAGTTATTCTCTTTGCTTAAATGTCCTAAAAATATTTTTTTGGTTTTATTCCCGATAATATCAGTCATCACTAACGCACCATCTTCATTTGAAAGATGGCCTTTATCTCCCAAAATACGCTGTTTCGTACTCCAAGGATACGACCCCATGCGCAGCATCTCAATATCATGATTACTCTCAAACAAATAAGCATCCGCATTTCGAATGATTCCACGCACCCTGTCACTGCAATACCCAGTATCTGTCAGCATCACAAATGATTTGCCATTGCGATGAAATCGGTAAAATTGTGGCTGCGCCGCATCATGTGAAACACCAAAACTTTCAATATCCATGTCACCAAATGTTTTAATTGCTTCCATCTCAAACAAATGTTTTTGCTCATTTTTTACTTCCCCGATTAAAGGAGCCATTGCTTGCCAAGTTTTTTCATTTGCAAAGACATCTAGATGATACTTTCTAGCTAGAACGCCAACACCGTGTATGTGATCACGATGCTCATGTGTCACCAAAATTCCATCTAATTCTTCTGGAGAATGTCCTATTTGTTGTAACAAGTTCGTTACTTTTTTTCCGCTCAAACCAGCATCTACGAGTAATTTTTTCTTATCGGTTTCTATATATAAAGAATTTCCGGTACTTCCACTTGCCAGAATACTGACTTTAAAAGACGGCGTTTCTCCCATTTCCAACACCTCATCTCTTATTGTTTCACTCTTATTGTATACTTTTTACTATTTTTTTACATCTGAAACACTGCTTGATAAAATCGTGTTCGTAAAGGCGTTGACTCTCTCTACCTGTACACTACTTTTATTCGTTTGAATCGCGACAAACCAGACTGGAATATAGACATTCTTATTTTGTGCAGTAAAGATACGTGTGTACGCGAGCTGTGTCCATTTTATTTTGGACTCTGCAGGCAACTTCATATTCATATATAAGGTAATGATTGCATCGCGTTCCGAGATTAAACCCTGTTTTTCCCTCAAAGGCTCAATATTTTCGATATGTTCTTGCTCGTACCCTGTAAGCGTCATATTTTTATGGCTATCTTCTGTCACAAGCAGTGTTAATTTTGCCGTATCATCATTGAAAGGAATCCCTTCCCAATTTTCAACATATACTAATTGCCCATCTACTTGCGAAGCTTTTTCAGAAAAAGTGTAGGAACTCCCAGAAATAATATTCTCAGGCTTCTTAATAAAATCGCCAAACTTCTTTTTACTGTCTTTAGATTTGACCGTTACTTCCTCACTTGTATAAAAAGTCCCCACTAATTTGTTCTCTTCAATTTTATAGGATTGATTTTTTAATTGATTAACTTTTGAGAACAAATTGCTCTGCTCGCCAGTTAGATAATAGCCTGACTGTTGTTCTGTCGAAAAATTTCCACTATAACTTATATTATCATTGGCTAATCTTTTTTCTAAGGTAGTCGACAAATTAGTTTCTGGTGTCATTGTTTCCGTCACACTATTTTTATAACTCGTATATAGAAATAAGTTAAGACCACAAAAGACAAACAAAAAAATCAGCTCAATCCTGCGAAAATCCATTTAATGCTGCCTCCTTTGTCGTAGTCTCTGTGGTGGTTGCTGTATTCGTTTGGAATTGTTTGATCAATTCGCTTACAGATTCCCAATTTCTTTTATACTTAACATACCAATTGGGAGTCAAATTCACTAGTTGTTCATCTTGTGTGCTTTGCTCCCAAGTGTAGCCAATTTGAATGTCTTGAATATCCATTTTAGGAACCCCAGCATCCAAAAGATCCTGGATGGTCTCCCCGGTGGTTTTTAAAACTACTTTTTCATCTGAGGGGATGGGCACTTGAATCGTCTCTTGATTTGCTTGGATTCTGAGATTATTGTTGACCACTGTAAGCATGATCCGCCCCCTACTGTAATTACTAAAAAGAGGAAAGCCTTCAATATAATTCCGATACGTCACTGAACCAGAAGACTGATCAAAGTATCGTAGATTTCCAAAAGCGCTCCCGATTCTGGCTACATATTGGAACGTATTTCCGTAGATGTTATTTTGCTCTTTTTTTTCATTTTTTTGTAGTTTTCCTAGATAACTAACCTCTCCTGAATCAGACTGAATGGAAAGAATTTCACCGCTAGAATTGGTAATGTTTGTATTTTTAGTGTCATTCTCATCATTTGAACTTAAATCATTTACTTGATTAAAAAAAGCTTGAGTAAATAAGCTGTAGCTCTGTGTAGATAAGATGTAACTATATTTTTTCAATTGAACTTCTGTATCAAAATAATACGCATTGGGTAAAATCTCATGATCTTTCGACACAACATAGTACTGATTATTTTTATTTTCAATTGTGTTAACCAAACGATTCATAGAAGATGAAATTCCTACCGAAGCCATTTCGTTTGTTTGGTCATTGAAATAATAGATCTTTTTATCTGTGACTGAAAGGATCATCTGATCAAAACTCATATCTGCACTTAGACGTTTATTTTTCATAGAAATGTTGTTGATTGTTAGAAAATACTCTAACGAAACGGGTGCAGGAAATACAAAAGAAATACTTTTTTCTTGCTTTTGTATCTTGTTCATCAACTCTCCATCTGATTGCTTGGAGGTAGCTAAACTTTTGTAATTAAATTTTAATGTCTGCTTGAACAAACTTGAAATTAAACTCTCACGATTTGTATACGAAAACTGATTCTCTTTATGATAAATCAACTTAGTCGGCAAGAACACTTCGGGCGCACTTTTTAGCTGAACCATGCTTGTCCTAATTTGATTTTCACTTGTTGAAACTGTATTACCAGAGTTACTCCAAATTTTTGAAGATAAGAAAATACTGAGTAGAATCATCGCAAGCAATGCTACACGAATAAGACGATGCATTATTTTCATAGCCACAAATCCTCCTCATAGGGTTCGTAAGGTAACGAGATATAGAATGTAGAACCTTTCCCTTCTTTGCTCTCTGCCCAGATGGCACCACCATGCTCTTTCACTACCTCTTTTGTAATAGCAAGTCCTAATCCAGACCCACCCATTTCTCTTGAACGTGCTTTATCGACACGATAAAAGCGATCAAATACACGGGTTAAGTCTTTCTTTGGAATTCCAAGTCCTTGATCCGAAATACTGATGACAACATTACGGTGAGTCTCAATCAATCGACAGGTAATGGTTCCACCCATTGGAGAATATTTCAGAGCATTGTTTAGAATATTATCCAAAACTTGAATCATTTTATCTGCATCTGCATCCACCCAAATAGAACGATTTGTAAATTCACGCCTGATACTATAGGGTTGATTTTTACTTTTGATCATCATATCGAAACGATCTAAAACAAAGTTCAACAACTCATTTAAATTGATCAGCTCCATCCGCAAAGGTTCTTTTTGCGCGTCCATCCTTGACAAACGAAGTAAATCATTAATCATTCGAATCATTCGATCGGTTTCTTCTTGGATCACATTTAAAAACTGTGGTGCAATTTCTTTGTCTTGCCATGCACCATCATTTAGCGCTTCTACATAGCTACGAGTACTCGTAAGCGGTGTGCGCAATTCATGAGAGACATTCGAAACAAACTCTCTGCGTTCACGCTCGTTTTTTTCTTGCTCCGTGACATCATGTAAAACACAAACCAAGCCACTAATAAAGCCCGATTCACGACGAATCATTGAAAATTCAGCTCGCAATATCATTTCTCGTCCTTCACTTGTTGGAACATTGAGATGCATCTCAACTTGAGATTCCAAAAGTGAACGTAAAGTATGCTCTTTTTGAATGTTCAATAGTTCAACAATCGGTTGCCCAATCGCTTCTTCGTTATTAACATTTAATAGCATTAGTGCCATTTCATTGATGATAATAACTTTTCCTCGCCTGTCTGTCGCAATCACGCCATCAGACATATGCGAAAGAACACTGTCCAAACGGTGCCTTTCAGCTTCTAAAGTTTCTTGCGCCTCAGAAATCCGAACAGATAACTCGTTGAATGTTTCACCCAACTGACCCAACTCATCTTGCCCATAAATTTTAACTTTTCCAGAGTAATCGCCCTGAGCTATTTTCACCGCATACTGCTGCATTTCAGCGATGGGCTTGGTGATATTTCGCGCAACTAATAATGCCAGCACCATACTAATCGCCAAGGCAATCATTGAAGCGGAGAAAAAGATCAACGCCACACTTTGTACTTCTTCGTACTTACTAGCAATGTCACTTTTGACATACAAAATACCAAGTGCTGTATCACCAGTTGGTGAATAAATTTGTTGGACATTGACATAAATCAATTTTCCAGTTTTTGGGTCTTTGGCTTCTTGTCTTTTTTGGGTTAAGCCATTACTAAGACCATAATCACTGTCATTTTTCTTTCCTACGATGCTTTGCTGATTTCCATCGCTTGTTGCCACTACAATTCCTTTATCATCCACCACTCTCGCTTCGAGAATTTCGCTTTTAGCAAACTCTGCTAGCATCCTCCGAATGGTCGCTTTATTCGTACTTTGATCGCTCTTGCTCAACTCGCTACTGATGTTTGTTGCTAGCGTATCTACTGAGCTATTCAAGCTACTTTCAAAATTATTGATGGTGGTTCGCTCTAGCTGTCTGATGAAAATTGCCCCAATAATTTCAACAAAAATCAGCAATAACAAAACAAATACGACGGCAATTTTAAAATTGACCGTCTGAAAAGAATGGATTCGTTTTTTCATGAACAGCTCTCCTAATTAATCTTGCTCTGGATTTCGCAAATAATAACCAACGCCCCGTCTTGTCACTAACCATCCAGGATGACTGGGGTTGTCTTCTATCTTTTCACGTAGTCTTCGTACGGTCACATCAACTGTCCGCACATCACCAAAATAATCGTAGCCCCAAACCGTTTGCAAGAGATGCTCTCTTGTCATAACTTGTCCTAGATGCTTGGCGAGATAATGAAGCAATTCAAATTCTCTATGTGTTAGTTCAATCGTTTCACCTCGCTTAGATACTATATAGGCATCAGGATGAATAACCAGTGCACCAATCTCTAGCTCATTGGACTCGTCTTCTTCTTGAACTTTATTGTTAGTTGCGCCATGTCTTCTAAGATTCGCTTTTACCCTAGCTACTAATTCACGATTAGAAAAGGGTTTGGTCACATAGTCATCTGCACCCAACTCTAAGCCTAAAACTTTATCAATCTCAGAGTCTTTTGCTGTGACCATAATAATTGGAATATCATAGTCTTTGCGGACTTGTCTACATACCTCCAGACCATCAATTTTTGGTAGCATCAAATCTAACAAAATCAAATCAGGCTCAACTTCTTTGACCATTGTTACAGCTTCTTCACCGTCATACGCTGTAAATACTTCATAGCCTTCTTTGGTTAAATTAAATTTGACAATATCTGAAATCGGCTTTTCGTCATCCACAACTAAAATTTTTTTCATGGATTTGTCCTCCTCAATTCTCTTCAATGGATTGTATTTTCCGTCGTCTCTTTGCTATTATACCTTATTTTTGAGTAAGATTAAATGTTTTCCCTCTAATTGCTCGTTTGTCAAAAAAGCAGATAGAAAGTTGCTTTACCTTCTACCTGCTTTTTAACGGATCGTAACTATGCTCCAATATAACTAGAAATAATTCCCCTCATGACACCTTGCAAAATATAATAAATCAGTAGATTTTGCACGATTTGTGCGAGTACAACCGTATAAAAAACGTAAGGTTTCAAAGAAAGTTCGCCACTTTTAAACATCAACCGAACTTGCGCCGTCACCAATACTATAATGACCACAATCATCCCTAATATCGTAAGTTCGCTCGCATTTTTCGCAAGCAGGCTTGAGATAACCGTTAGTACAGAAATAAGTAAGGCACTGCTACACAACGCAGCAAATTGATTGCAATACTCCCAAAAATTTTGCTTTAAGTCAAAGACTTTGGTACTAACAATATATCCCGTCATAATCATAATCAAAAAAGTCAAAATAATCCCAAAAAAAATAAAGAAAAATTTTGGAAATAACTGTGTCAACATCCCCGTTGAATATTCAGTGCTCAAGACACCCGTCTTTGAAAAGACTAATGAGAACAGTCCTGAAACAAACAAGACAATACTTCTACTAACTGTTAGTGCCATAAAAAATGCAAGTAACACAAATGAAATAATCCCCGTATATAGCGGATCCTGTTTTCTTTTACTCGTAGGCTGCTTAAGTGTTTCAACAAAGAACAAACTATATTGACGAGTTGCTTTTAACAGCTTGCTACCAAGCTTGAAGCAACGCGCTTTAAAGTTTTGCTCCACTTGTTCCATCTTAAACTCGACTACCTTTTCTGCTTGTTTTTTTTCACTTTTCTTTTGCTCTGTTTTTTCTGCTGTGGAATCAGAGCCTGTTGGATTGCTCATTTGCTCAGACTGCTTCTCTGCTTTTTTCAGAGGAATAATCTGTGCATCTCCCGTTTTTTCTATGCCTTGTTTTTCCTTGCAAAAAGGACAAACTTCCACCTCTTGCTCTATTTCTTTCCCACAATATTCGCAACGTTTCAAAAAATCCTCTCCCTACCAAGATCTTATTCTTTTTTATTATAACAAATATTTTCTAAATAGGTAATACAAATAGGAACAAACGTTTCCTTTAGGCTTTCTTATATTAAAAAAGAACTTCCTTGTTCATTTTACTCAAAGTGGGGTGCACGCCAATCCCTTTCCCCTTTGGCAAAGTCAGACAGCCATTTTCTAGACTGAATGTTTCTTCGATGCTATCTTCGAAAAAATAGCGTTCACTTGCGGAAATATCTCCTGGAAAGCAAAAAGCATCTTGTGCTGCAAAACTAAGATTCAAAGAGCGGCCAATCCCTGTTTCAAACATGCCACCTAGCCAAACCATAAGGGAATTTTCTTGGCAATAGTGCACAATATCTAGAGCCTCTGCAATCCCTCCAACACGTGGTATCTTTAAATTGATGGCTCCACAGCTCCCCAAAAAATGCGCTAATTTTACATCCTCTAAGCTCCGAATATTTTCATCTAAACAAATTTTTGTTGTCATTTCTTTTTGTAACTCACAATGCTCTAAAAAATCACTAGCAGAAAAGGGTTGTTCAATCATAGCCAAACGATACTGATCTAATTCCGTTAGTCTTTCTTTTTCTGAAAAAGAATAAGCAGAATTCGCATCTACCATCAACTCTAATTCTGGAAAATGTTTCCGAATTACTTGAATGGGTCTAATATCATATCCTGGTTTTATCTTCAACTTCACACGTGTATATCCTTTTTGAACGTACTCTTCGACGCTCTTTAGCAAGCTGTGTTCATCTGTTTGAAGCCCAATACTTACACCTACTGGTATTTTCTTACGTTTCACTGAGAATAGTTGCGAAAATGATTGTCCTAGTCGTTTCGCATACAAATCCCAGATGGCTGTTTCAAGTGCTGATTTTGCCATTTCGTTTCCGCGAACCGCTCGAAAAAGCTCCCGGATTTCTTTAGGATGTTGAATCGTCTGATTACTTATAAGCGGAACTAAAAAACGTTTAATGATGACTTGTGCAGTTTGAAATGTTTCTTCGATATAGTCTGGACAGGGTAACGCCACCAATTCTCCAAACCCTTGATTGCCTCGTTCATCTGTTACACAATAAATCGCAACTGGCTTATGCGACAACACACCATAACTGGTTTGAAAGGGCTGCTTCAACTCAAATAAATGCTGAAAACATTCAATTTTTTGAATTTTCATATGCTTCTCCTTTCAAAAATTTTTGGACAACTAAACGAAACTCATCCGGTCGCTCAACATGAACACAGTGTCCTGTTTGATGTTTGGAAATAGTCAATGAGGGCACTAGCTCTTGCATTTGCTCTGCGATCTGTTGGAATTTGTGGTCATTCTCCCCCACAATATAGAGCAATCGAATTGTTGTTAACTGTCCTAATTTTGCCCAATAAGAAGGCTGACTTCCAGTTCCCATATACTTCAAGCTACAAGCCAAACCAAAAGGATCCTGACTCAAGCGCTCTTTTCTGATTTTCAATTGTTTTTCTAACGCCAATGTTCTCTGTGTAGCAAATAGTGGTAAGGCTTCCCAATAGTTGACAAACTCTTCAATTCCCACTGTTAAAAGCCAAGTGGCAAGACAAATATCTCTTTTTTGACGTTCTGCTCGCTTGTGCTCTGACTCAATACCAGGAGACCCCCCTTCAATAATCAGGGTTTCGCATCGCCGAGAGTTTAATAAAGCCACAGATATAGCAACACGTCCTCCCATAGAGTAGCCGAGTAACGAAAAAGAATCCAACCCTAACAATGTAAGAAGTGCTGTAACATCTTGTGCGATTGACTCTATTTCATATCGTTTGGCTTGAGCAGGGCTATCACTTTGTCCATGCCCCAGTAAATCAATTGCTAGGATATTGTATGCAGCAAAACTAGAGAGGCATTCTTTAAAAGTAGCGCTAGTTCCAGTAAATCCATGCAGACATACCAGCGTTTTTTTCTTCCAATCATATTCATTTAACCACTCGTAATGGTACGACACTCCCTTAACTTCTTGACGCATTTTTCTCTCCTATATTTCTGAAGCAATTTTTTTACAAAGATTTTCATAGTCTAAGCTATTTTCAGCTCGAGATGTTTTAAGCTCTAGTATCCGTAATTGAGACACGTTTTTTTCTTCCAACAAACATTTGTGCAACTCATCTAAGGTCCTAACCTCTTGATACTGCGCTTCATAGAGCTTGGCTACATAGGTAAAATCTAAGTCTTGCGGCGTTCCAAAGAGTGCTTCAAAGTCCACTGGGTTCAACTGACTTTGAGGTAAAAAAGAGAAAATTCCGCCCCCTTGATTATTAATAATGATGATGGTAAGAGGAATGTCATAGCTTTTAGCAAGTAATAAAGCATTCATGTCGTGACAAAAAGCTAAATCCCCAATTAATAATACATTTTCATGACCTTGATGGATTTGAGCCATCCCGAGTGCTGTTGAAATAATCCCGTCAATCCCGTTAACACCACGATTGGCCAAAAGCGTGTAGCTGTTTTTAGCTTGTCCGCTAAAGCGGTCGACATACCGGATTGCCATACTATTTGAAACAAACAACTGAGCATCTTCTGAAAGTGAGTCTAACACCAATTTCGTACAAGCTGCTTCTGTAAAATCACAAAGATAGTGGTCTGCTTCGCAAATTTCTTGCACGCGCTTTTCTAAAGAATTCCATCGTTTCAACCACTGACGATCACTTTGCTTGACTTCGCTTGCCAGCATCATTTTAATAAACGTCTCACTTTCTGCCTGAATCACATAATTAGCGTGTAGCGTGGGCTCTTTCCATTCCATCTCACAATCAATGACATACATCGGAACAACCAGCTGCCCCAACCATTGATTAAAACTTTTAGAAATAATTGGATTGCCTACTTTCACAATCACTTCCGGCATCCACTGTTCATCTAAGCAGCCCATATATAAATCATAGTAGCTAAGAATCGTATCACTTTTCATGCCGCAGTTTCTTACATTTGACAATGGATCTGCAAATAATGGCCAGCTTAGCTCGTTTGCTAAAGCAACATATTGTTTTGCTGTCGAACGATTTTGACTACCTGAAACAATCAAAATTCCTTTTTTCCCTTGCCAATTATTCTTTATTTGCGTAATTTGCTCCTGTGTTAGGACAGCTTTTCCACAAAATGCTTGATGAAAATCTGGGACGTTTTTAGTCTCCTGCACACTTGGAAGAAGTGGTTCACGAAAAGGCATGTTCAAATGAACAGGCCCTAATGGTCGCTGTTGCGCTATTTGGACCGCTTTAATTGCTTGAAAATGTGCGTATTCTTTCACAGCTTGCGTGGAGTCAGCAAGTGGCATTGAAACAGAATATTTTACTTGTTGTCCGTATAATGACTGTTGATTCATCGTTTGCGGAGCGCCTATTTGTTGCAATTCCAAAGGACGATCGGTTGTCACAATGACTAGTGGTGTATTCGATTCTTTTGCCTCACAAATGGCGGGATAGTAATTGGCTGCTGCCGTGCCGGAAGTACAGACCAAAATAACTGGCTCTTCGCTCGCTTTGCTCATTCCTAATGCAAAAAAAGCAGCAGACCGTTCATCAATGTGGACGAACGTTTCAATTTGCGGACATTGGTGCAATAACAAAGCAATGGGGGTTGAACGCGATCCTGGACTAATCACTGCCCGTTTAATCTTTTGTTGCACGAACCCGCCTAGAAAGTAATCCAAATATGCACGTAAGTTTTGGTCTTCTAACATTCTATCTCTCCTCCAATTGCCCGAAGCATTGGTCTAAATTTTATTTTTGTTTCTTCTTGTTCAAGCTTTGGAATGGAGTCCTCGACAATCCCGCATCCAGCATAAAGCAACGCTTGATTTTCTCTAATAATAGCAGAGCGAATTGCCACAACAAATTCTCCACTATCACTTTGAGGCTGGATCCAGCCAATCGGTGCACCGTACATGCCCCTTCCAGCTGATTCTTTTTTGCTAATCCATTCAAGGGCTGACCCTTGAGGAACCCCTCCAAGGGCAGGAGTCGGATGTAAGGCAAAAACTGCCTCCAAAAAAGAAGCATTCTCTGTTCTTGTACCCGAAAATGGGACAAATAGATGCTGAATATCTTGATTTTTAAGAAGAATTGCTGGTCTTTTAGGCAATGCCTCTTGGGTGTAGTGTCCTAGTATTTGTTCGATATAGCGCACAACATACTGATGTTCTTGTTGATTTTTTTGGTCCTCTAAGAGTTGCTGTCCCAAACGGAAGTCCTCAGATTCATTCTTTCCTCTTGCAATAGACCCTGCTACACAAGCAGTCGCAAATGTATTCTCTGTTGCACAAAGCAAGCGTTCCGGTGTCGCCCCAACAAACTTATGTCCATCTTTTTCTAAAGCAAAAATATAGGTATTTTTTTGTTCTCTTAGCAACTGTTTCACTGTTTCATTTAGGGATATTGGTTGACTCTTACGAATAGCTAATTCTCTTGCCAGCACCACTTTATTGAGCACTGGACTCGTTTTTATTTCTTGGACCGTCTGAGCGACCAATTTTAACCACTCAGAGACCCTCAGTTCTTTTTGCTCCAACATATGTGATTTGCTTGATTCAACAGGCTCTTGTTGCAACCGATAGAATAATTGGTGAACCTCTTGCCATTTTTCGTTTAAATTTTCATAATCATGGCACTGAAAATTATACGCGACAAAATACTGATCTTGAATCTTTTTAATTAAAATTTTCGGAATAAAGAAATAGCCAGAAGCTAACTCTCCCCAAATTTTTTTGGCCTTTTTTTTCTTGTCAAACGGGAGTCCTCCCAAAAAAAAGTAGCCATTTTGTTCTTTGGGATAATTACACCAAACATCTTTCGTTATTTTTTGCATCTCTTCTCTTAATAACTGTTCGTCTTGAGTTGGTGTGAGGATCTCTACTAAAGGTTCAATCCCTACTAGCGTCAATGCTTTATCGGGTGTTTCCCAGAAAAAACGCGTTTGATTATACTTTTGTTCACCTTGGTAAAAAAAATCGACAATACTTTCTATTTTGTCTAAAGGTTCAATCCAACTAAATTTACGTTTTCCCATTCGATAAGCTTGTTTAATTTCAAGGGGTAGCTCCATTTTTTTAGATGTCGCCTACCTTTCTTTTTTTAATAATCTTTTGGCAATTTTCCCACTAGCAGTTCGAGGCATTTTTTCGATTTGATAGTATTTTTTTGGTACTTTAAAACTAGCTAACTTATCTGAGATGAAGTGCACTAGTTTCTCTGTTTCAATTTGTTTTTTCGCGCGATAATATACTACTGGAACCGCGCCCCACTTCGAATCTTTTTCACCAATTACAGCAGCTTCTTCGATGTCAGGGTAGCTCATCACACAGTTTTCAACTTCTGCTGGATAAATATTTTCACCACCAGAAATAATTAGTTCACTGAGACGTGCTTTTACGTAAAGAAACCCCTCTGTATCTAGATAACCTATATCACCTGTTTGAAACCACCCATCCTCCATGTGACTCTTACAAGCATTGTTTTGATTGTTAAGTAGATACTCCTCAATAATAGAGGAACTTTTGACCACGATTTCGCCCACCTCAAAAGCTTTTGCTTCTCGATTTCCCACTCGAATTTGAAGTTGGACTCCTGGTAGTGGCTTGCCTGATGAACCAATTTTTTCTTTTGCATCTTGAAAACTTAGCGCAACAATTTGTGAACAAGTTTCACTCATACCATAAGACTGAATAACGGCTATATTTTTTTCTTGGCATTCTGTGAGTAGTTCCAAGGAAGCAGGACTTCCACCTAATAAAACTGTACGAAAGTTAGATGCGTAGCCTACGCTAGGATATATCCTTAAAAGCTCCTGTAACATAACATTAACCAAAGAAATCAGCGTCACGTTCCCTTGCTGTAGGTCTTGGGAGATAGTTTCTGGAGCAAACTTGGCATAAAGTCGGATGCTACAGCCACTAAGCAGCTGCCTCATTAAAATCGATAGGCCACTCACATGAAATAAAGGGACACAGCAAGCCCAACAATCAAAAGGGGTGACCTTCATGCTCATAATAGTTGCTTTCGCATTTGATAAATGATGACAAAAGCGTTGTACCACTCCCTTTGGTCTACCTGTAGTACCCGAGGTAAACATAATCGAGGCAGTATGATTGGGGGAAAAATCACCCTTTTTGTGCAATTCACTATGGTTTTGCTCGGTGCTATTTGGCAGAGCTATAGGAATGATTTCGACTGGAAATTCTTTCAGTTTACTACATTCATCCATTTCTGCTAAAAGAAAATGGACATCTGCTGTTTCTATTTGGTACAAAATTTCTTCTTTACTAAGATGACGGTTCAAAAAAACCAGCTCTTTGTCTAACTCCCAGAGTGCCAGTATAATAAAATACAACTTTTCAGAGTTACGACTGAATAAGGCCACACGCGTTTGTTTTGCCCCGATTTTTTGTTGTAAAAAGTTCACCCATGCATCTACTTCTTGACGTACTTCTCTAAAATTCCAACACTTCTCCTCGTAGTATAACGCAGGGCGATTGGGATATTTTTTAACTACTTCTCCTAATAGACCAGACATACTCTCCTCCATTTACGGAAACTTTGGAAATTGATCAAAATCAGGTTGGCGTTTTTCTTTAAACGCATCACGTCCTTCTTTTGCTTCTTCCATCGTATAATAAAGTAAGGTTGCATCTCCAGCTAATTGCTGAATCCCAGCCAAGCCATCTGTATCGGCATTCATTGAAGCTTTGATCATTCGCAAGGCGATCGGACTTTTCGTCAACAACTCTGCAGCCCATTCCATCGTTACCTTTTCTACTTGATCTAGTGGTACCACTGTATTAATCCAACCCATGTCTAAGGCCTCTTCAGCAGTATATTGCTTACACAAGAACCATACTTCTTTTGCTTTTTTATGTCCCACTACTCGTGCCAAATAGCCTGATCCATAGCCACCATCAAAACTTCCCACATTTGGTCCAGTTTGCCCAAAACGTGCATTATCAGCTGCAACCGTTAAATCACAGACAAGTTGTAAGACATTCCCGCCACCAATTGACCACCCTTTTACCATCGCAATTACAGGTTTGGGAATCACTCGAATTAACCGTTGTAAATCAAGAACATTTAGTCTAGGTACGTTATCTTCCCCGACATACCCTCCATTCCCACGAACTTTTTGATCGCCACCAGAACAAAAGGCTTGATCACCAGCACCTGTTAGAATAATCACTCCGATATCCGTTTTATCACGAGAAATCGTAAACGCATCTAATAATTCGAAGACTGTTTTAGGTGTAAAAGCATTATGTACATGTGGTCGATTAATCGTAATTTTCGCTACTTTCCCTTGTTGTTCAAACAAAATTTCTTCATATTCCTTAATGATTGTCCAAGTTTTCATGTGTAAATCCTCCTCATTTGTTTCGCTTCTCCATTATACACAAGTTTGATTAAATTCGGCTAAAACTTGCTTAAGATTCCCAATTAGAAAAAAAATGCTATACTGAACTTATCTGTTTACTTAAAGGAGTTGAAACTGATGGACTTACTTGAAAATTGGGGCATTACTGTGCTTTCAAAGAGCGCAACAGAAGTCATACTTTCCATGCCCATTACAGCTATTCACAAGCAACCATTCGGACTAGTTCATGGTGGTGTAAATGCAACACTGATTGAAACAGCCTGTAGTATCGGAGCAAACGAAAATTTAGATACGAAAAAAGAGATAGCAGTAGGTGTAGACATTCAGACAAGTCATTTGAAAAGCAGTCACACTGGAACTCTCCTGACCCATGCAACTGCTGATCATATTGGAAAAACGACTCAAGTATGGCAAGCTTCTATCACAAATGATCAAAAAAAAGTGGTAAGTGTTGGCAGATGTACCCTCCTCGTTAAAAAACAATAAAGGCAACTATTTTGACACAGCTTACAAAAAAAGTTATGCTTTATGCATACTAAAAGTAAGTGAGGTGTTCTATGAATAAAAAACAATTAGCTGTTTTGTTATTACGTATATTATTAGGCTTGACAATGGCTTTGCATGGCCTACAAAAAGTGCTAGGGATTGCTGGAACGGTTACATTCTTTGACAGTCTCGGACTACCTGCATTTCTGCCTTATTTTGTAGCCACAATTGAGCTAGTAGGTGGGATTTTCATGATGATTGGACTGTTAGTGCCACTCGTTTCTCTAGGATTTGTTGCTGTTCTAGTGGGAGCTATCTTGACCTTGAAAATAGGCAGTAATTTTGTTGGAGGATACGAATTGGAGCTACTTCTAATTATAATGAGCGTAAGTGTTGCACTTTTACATACCAAGACAAAAAGATTATTTTTTAAACCTAATGTTTAGCTATTTTACATAAAAAAAGTGTGCTACAAAAGTAATTATCCCTTTTGTAGCGCACTTTTTTTGTTATATCTGACCCACTACTTACTAATTAATGAGATTTTTCTTTGGTTAAGCTAAATCCTAGTCCCATCACTTCACTGGCACTCATCACCACGACAAACGCCTGTGGATCCATTTGAAGGACAGTTTCTTTTAGCTTAGGAAATCTTTTTTCCGAAATGACACACATCAGCATCTCTTGTGCTTGATTTTCAAAACCACCAAGAACGGGTACCGTGGTCACCCCATTATCTAACTGCTGAATAATAACAGGTTTTAGCGCAGCATACTGTTTTGAAATAATAAATACATTCTTCGAACGATTAAATCCTAATTGAACCAAATCAATCATTCGACTAATAATAAATAAAGAAATGAGTGAAAACATCACTGTATCTGCTGAAAAAGCAACAAATGCACCCGCAATTACCAATCCATCGACGATTCCAACCGCCACTCCCAAAGGGATTTTAGCATATTTAGCCACAATTTGAGATAAAATAGCCGTTCCACCAGTAGAAGCTTTTCCTCTAAAAACAACGCCTAATCCAAAACCCGTTACCAGTCCGCCAAATAAAGCCGCAAGTAAAGGAACCTTGGTTGCTACTGGGAACCCCGCAGTTAGATAAACAAAAAACGGCAAGGTAAAGGCTCCAAAAATAGTCTTTGCCGTATATCCTTTTCCTAAAAACAAATAGCTAATCAAAAGCAATGGAATATTCGTTAAAAATAAAAACGTAGAGGGGCTTGTTCCTGTCAAATAATTGATAATAATACTCACCCCGTTCATTCCACCAGAGACAATATGATTTGGTAAAAAAAACATATTAATCCCAATTGAAATAAAAAAAGAACCGACAAGCACCAACAACATATCTTCGATTATTTTCTTCTGCATGTGAGTTTCCATCCTAACTTTCATTTTTGTTTAATTCTTCTTTTTTCCAAAATAGTGTACAACCAAAAGTAATGGTCAACACGAACACTACAAATAGATAGGGATATGCATAATTAATATCTAAAAAGACCCCAGCTAAAAAAGGACCGACAATATTCCCTACACTTGTTAAAGACGAATTCATTCCATTTAATAATCCTTGGTTCTCTCCTGCTCCTTTGGATAAATAGGTCGTAATAGCCGGTCGAACTAAATCAAACGCCAGAAAAACGACAAATGTTGCCAGCATGACCAATAGTTTGGTGTGTGTGAACAACATCGTTCCTACAAAGATAGCACTTGCTAAGAAGCAAAGACGAATCAGTCCAATTTCTCCAATGGTTCGAATCAAAAAGTCAAATAAAAATAGTTGGAAGACTAACGCAAGTAAGCCGCTAATCACGACTACAAGAGAAATATCTTGCGGGGTAAACTTCATAGTCACGTTCATAAAAATCCCATAAATCCCCTCAAAAGCTGCTAATCCAAATGAAGAAATTAAAATAACTAGAAACGGCAAAAAGTATTTTTTTTGTCGAATAATTTGATAACTCCCTACTTTTTCCTTTTCGTGGTGTACTTTTGGTTCTTCTTTTAAACAAAATACCGCAAATATGCAGCCTATCACACCTAAAAAACCTGCAACAAAAAAGGGCATACGGTCACTAATTCCTGCTAAAAGACCTCCGAGACCTGGTCCGATAATAAAACCACCACTAATTGCTGCCGAAATCCACCCCATCACTTTAGGTCGCTCAGGTAAAGAAGTGACATCAGCTGCAAAGGATGTAATTGAGGGCATAATCATCGCAGCTGCTATCCCACCAACAATCCTAGATAGGTAGAGCATCCAAACATTCATTCCTGTTGCGAATATAAATTCAGAAATGCTATATAAAAGCATACCTAAAATAATGAGATTTTTCCGTCCAGACTTGTCGGATATTCTCCCTACAATTGGAGAAGTTAACAGCTGTGCGACAGAAAAAAAAGACACCAGCATGCCCATCGTTGTACCAGACAACCCCATTTCTGTTTTGATTACTGGCATTACAGGTACCACTAGACCAATTCCTACAAAAACCAGAAATAAATTGGCAATTAAGGTTGCCAATACTTTTTTATTTTGCATTTCTTAAGCTCCTTATAAATAAGTTAATCTCACAAGGGCTATAGTATCACATCTCCACTAAAAAAAGAATAGCTGAACTCGTACCTATGCTTGGAACAGAACAAACACGAACTATTTTGGATCAATCCGAAAAGAAAAGGTGAACTGAACGTAATGCTTACGCTCAGTTCACCTCTAAATAGTGACACCATTAAGAGTTGCTAAAACTTATGTGAAGTCATCAAAATTTACGATATATCAATTGTAAATTTTATTGTATAATCTACAAATGCAGACTTTCGTTTCAACCTTAAATCTTTTAAAATTCTTCATATTCTGCTGGATCTTGATTGGCCAACCGACCATTTTCCTTCGTCAACTGGTTAATCACTTCTCGTTCTTCTTGAGTTAAACTAAAGTCAAAAATTTGACGATTTTCAACTTGACGGCTAGAAGAAGAGGATTTTGGAATTGGGATAGCTCCTAATTCCACATGCCATCTTAAAATTATTTGTGGAATTGATTTGTGATACTTTTGAGCAATCCTTTTCAACGCATCATTTTCCAACAAGGCAGTAAGCTTACGCCCTAAAGGACTCCATGATTGTGTCACAATTTCTTTGCTTTGATTATAATTGCGCTGTACCTCTTGGTTAAAGAAAGGGTGTAGTTCAATTTGATTAATACTAGGTACCACACCTGTTTCCTTTATTAGGGTCGCAATATGTTCTGGTAAAAAATTACATACCCCAATAGAGCGAATCAAGCCCCATTTCTGCGCATCAATCAATGCCCGCCAAGCTTCTACATAGTTTCCTTGTTTCGGATTTGGCCAATGGATTAGATACAAATCATAATAGTCAACACCTGTTCGGTAAAGTGATTCTTGGATGGTTGCGATTGCTTCATCGTACTTTTGATGTCTACCTGGTAACTTAGAAGTAATGAAAAGCTCCTCACGCGCGACATGGGTCCTTCTTAACGCTTCTCCAAGCGTCCCTTCATTTTCATAGTTAAATGCAGAGTCAAGCAGCCTGTAGCCATTATTGATGGCACTCAAAATACTGTTTACCCCAGTAGCGCCCTTTAACTTATACGTACCAAATCCTAATGCAGGAATTTCAACTCCATCATTTAACATAATAGTTGGAATAAGCTCTGTCATCTTTTCTCACAACCTTTCTTTGTTTAAATCTTATCATCTTTGAATAAACAGGTCGAATCTTCCGCCTCTTTGATTAAAAATCGTTAGCTTTTTTCTTTTAATAGAAATAATTCAAAAAGCAATTCTTTATCCATTTTTCCTGTCTTCATTTTGTATTCATTTTCAACCAATTCATCAAGCGTTGTCCCTAAAGCATCTAAGCTGAATTGTTTGCACTGTTGCATTGCTAGTTTTACACGGTATGGATGAATTTTTAAGACATCCGCAATATTTTTTTGTTGATAGCCTAGTCCTCCAAGCATTTTCACTTGTACAAGTAAACGAAACTGACTAACCAAAACCGCATTCAATTTGATTGTTTCTTCCCCTTGAAGCAGTAAATCTTGGTACAAAGAAAGAGCAGATTCTGTTTGACCTTTCAATACATACGTAACCATATCAAAAATATTGTGTTCCAACGATTTAGGAACAAGACCGCGGACATCTTCTTTGGTAATCTTTTTAGAGTCTGCTGTATAGAGAAAAAGCTTCGCCATCTCGCCCATCACTTTCGTTAGTTCCATATCCGTCAACCGTAAAAGTTGTTCAAAAGCTTCCGTAGTGATTGTGTAGCCTTCACTTTGAATGTATTGTTGACAATAACTCTTTAGTTCTGCCTCTTTCATTGCATGGACATCCACCACTTGGGTTTCTTTTTTTAATTGTTTCACAACTTTTTTACGTTCGTCTAGCTTTTCATAGAGAGCAAAAATAACCAAAATAGTCGTTGGTGAAGGATGCGCTAAATACTGTAGCAACTCCTCTACTTGATGGTCCATCTCGATTGCTTTTTTTTCTGCCGTCAAAAAATAGGGTCGCTCAATAAATACAATGCGATAATCCCCAAAAAATGGGACAGAAGAGGCTTCTTCCACTGCGATAGACAACGGCGTTTCTTCCATGTCAAAAGTGGATAAATTAAACTCATCGCCCGCCCCATTTAGCACTTGTTGTAAAAGTTCTTTTTTAAACGTATCAGCTAGATATCGTTCATTCCCCGTAATCAAATACACGGGTGCCAGCTTATTTTTTCTGATTTCGGCAAGTACTTGTTGTATATTCATAAAAGTGCTCACTCATCCTTCTTCACTGATTTTACTGGAGAAAGTTCTTGTCCCCAAAAGTTCCACTCATAGTATAGCATACCTGAGACATCTGTTCGGTAAATGGTTGGCGTATATTTTTGGATTCGGCTCACAATCTCTTTGTGAGGATGTCCAAAACGATTATTTTTCCCACAAGAAATAATCGCAGTTTTGGCTCCCAACTGTTTTAAGAATGCTTCTGAACTAGAGGTACGACTCCCATGATGTCCCACTTTTAAACAATCAATTTGTAGCTTTGGATAGTTTTTTATCAGCTCTTGTTCCCCCGGCTCTTCTAGATCCCCAACAAGTAAGAATGCCGTTTTTTTAATTTTTAGGTAACTCACTAGTGAATCATTATTTTCTCCATTTCCACTAGCTTTTGGATGCAACACATACAACAAAAGATTCCTTAATTCTATTCTCTCACCAGCTAATACTTCTTTTTGTCTGACTTTCCCTTTAATTAATTTTTTGGTCACCACATCAAAGCTTTTTTTATTTGTCGTTCCCTTAGGATAGACTAGTTCCTTAATTTTCACTTGGCTACTCATTTCCTCTAAGTCCCCCATATGATCTAAATCTGCATGTGTAATCAGGACTTTGTCTAGTGTGGAAACACCCATACTTTTTAAAAAAGGGAACAGTGTATACGAAGCATTACTTCGCTGCTTTTTTCTATCCTGCCATTTTTCCCTAATAAAAGGTAACTTTCCTCCTGTATCTACCAAATAGTTTCCTTGAAAAAATGGTAGCTGAATAAATAGTGCATCCCCTTGACCCACATCAATAAAAGCAATCTTCCCATTAGGATTTAAATATTTTCCTCCTAACAAACCAACAAATACAGTAAAAAGATACCCTATTCTTTTCCATCGCCAAGATTCTTTTTTGTGGGCGCTGAGGTAAAAAAGAATCAAAATCAAAAAAAGTAACAACTGAACAGGCGTGATTTGCCCAATAACAAGGTGTTGATTTGGCAGAGTACTTAGGGCTTCCACTGCTTTTTCTATTCCTTGAAACATTTTGTCAATTTTTATCAAAATACCTTTTAAAAAAGCTACATTTATTGAAAAACTAGACAAAAATAACCCTATGGAAATTGGGAACACACTCAATCTAACAATTTGTCCAAATACAAAAACCAAAAATATGCTAAAAAAAGAGTACTCGTAGGTAAAAAAAGCTAAAAACGGAATCATGCAAAAACTAATTTGACTATTCAACTGCCATTTTCTAAATAAGCGAGTTGTTTTTTTCTTCTTCATTTTGCTCAAATAAATTCTAAAAAAAGAAACTGAAAAAGTAACTACCCCAGAAAGTTGGAAAATAAATAGCGGTTTTACTATCAAACAAACAATCAAGGTAAGACTCCAGATATCTAGCGCCGAAAATCCCCACCTAAATCGCCGATTGATTTGTTGTAGTGTTCTTTGAAAACAACTCTTTCCAACACCTACTGCCAAACCTGTCAACAAAAAACAAATCGTTAAAACCAAAATTTCTATCCAAAAAGTCAACTCAAGCGTTAAACCTATTCTTAAAAAAAGATACCGGATTGTGGCAACAAAAAATAAAACATGCATTCCAGACACAAAAAATAAATAGCTAATTCCTAGTTTACGCAAATTGGTTGCTTGAACATAACTATTTTCATCCATCATCCCTAAAATCAGCTGTTTTTGATACATTATAATACTAGGATAAGCTTGAAATGCTGACTCAATGTGACAGGCCATTTGCTTTCGAAATTCTCGTATCTTATCGAATGGATTAGTAAAAAAAGCTACCTTTTGACGATCCATTGCAGTAATCATTTCTACTTCTAAAATTCGGTATACTCCTTTGGTTTTCAAATAGCTGCGATAGTCAAATCCATGGAGATTTCTTTTTTCATCTGGAAAACTTACCGTTCCCTGTAAAAAAATTTTTTGTTTGGTCGCTATTTTTTGCCAGTAATTTTTTTCTTTTTGATTTTTGAGTACGTAATGCGCTTGGACTTTAGCCTGTTTGACTTTCCCTATCCATTGAACATAATCACCATCAATTTGAATCGTATCTGGCAATACCTCACAGATTGTCTCGATCTTGCCTACAGGGAGATTTTTTTCCTCCAACCGAACTTGATAACACCATACTTGAATAAAAATTATAAAAAAACAACCAACAATTAAACAGGTAACACGAAGTACCTGTAAACGGGTTGTATACAACCGAACACAAAAGTAACCTAGAATGCTAGCAGAAAGGACGGAGGGCTCATGTTGAAAAAGCAACAATGTCAACAAAGTAAACGCTAAGAAAATCGAATTTCCTGCTAGAGTCTGAGAGAATTTACGAAAGAAATGCGGACTCATCTTCTCCCAACTCTAGATCTTTAAAATATTTATTTGAAAGTTTCACTTGATCGACTGTTGCGCCTGCAACTTTTATTAAATTTAATGCATAGTCATTATTATGGTAGTCCTTCAAATAATGAATTTTTTTGATTCCTGCTTGTAAAATCATCTTCGTACACTGCAAACAAGGGAAATGCGTGACATAAATCTCTGCACCTTCCGTTGGCACACCAAACTTTGCACATTGTAAGATTGCATTCATCTCTGCATGGATTGTTCGTACACAATGACCGTCCACAACATAGCAACCTTCATCAATACAGTGAACATCTCCGCTCACAGAGCCGTTATAGCCTCCTGCAATAATTCTCTTATCACGGACGATTGTCGCCCCTACCGCCAGTCTGGTACATGTACTACGCAAGGATAGCAGCACACTTTGCACCATAAAATATTGATCCCAAGGAATTCTTTCCTGTGACATCTTATCACCTTCACTTTCTTTTTCTCTCATTGTACTCAACTTTTCCTAAGCTATCAATCAACTGTGATCAATTTTTCTAAACTTTCAAATATTTTTTTTCCTATTCCAGGTACATTCATTAACTCTTCTTTCTTTTGGAAAGAACCATTTTCTTCTCGGTACCTCATAATTTCTTCTGCTTTTTTTTCACCGATTCCTGAAATGTTTTTCAATTCTGCAACATCTGCACGGTTAATGTTTACTTGTTTTTTTTGTGTCGCTTCCGCTTTACTTTCTTGAGTGGGTAGTGTTTCTATCTGGGATAGTTCTTCTCCAATCCTTGGAATATAAAGAACCATTTGATCTGTGACCTTCAATGAAAAATTCACTCTATTCTCATCTGCATCTGCTAAAAACCCACCGGCAAGTCGCACCACATCAATCACACGCATATCCTCTGTAATTTGATACATCCCACACTTTAAAACGGCTCCTTTGACATCTACATAACCTAAGTTTGGCTGGTTCAACTTTTTGTTTTCTTGTTTCTCTCGCGTTTGTTTTTCGCTGCCTGTCATACTCGAAAATGGATTCTCAACAGAACTATCCTCTTTTGTCTGTTGAGCAATAAGCCATATCCCAACTACAAGACAAACGCCCCCCACGGCAACTATACCGACAATCCACCCTTTTACTTTCGCTTTTTCAATCCATCTGCTTATATGCTCCATATTTCCCTCCTCTCAATAGAAAATACGTCGAAAATAAAAAAGCCATCAATTAAGATGACTTTTTAATAACCAGTATAGACAACTCTAGCCCCAAAAGGCATAAGTGCAAGTCTAGCTAACTTAAAGGATTGCTTTCCAAAAGGAATCCCAATGATGGTGATACATAAAATCACGCCACTAAAAAAGTGCCCCAACGCAATCGGTATCCCACTCACAATGAGCCAAATAATATTCACAAGTAAGGAGATACTACTTGTTCCATAAACAACATCCTTTTCAAAAGGCCAAAAACTCAAACCGGCTAACTTAAAGCACTGAAGACCAATTGGAATTCCAACTATTGTCACACACCACAGCATCCCTGCAAGGAGCCAAGAAACCCCTCCTACAAATCCACCAAAAATAAACCAGATGATATTTCCTAAAAGATTCATTATAATGCCCTCTCTTTCGTTTTCTATCAGTATAACAGTTTTTAGTCATTCATAAAAAAGTTGAGCTTAAAAAAAGCATCCATCAAATTACCTATCAAAAAATCAACGCATAGTTTTTCATTTTACCTTAATATTTTTTCCTAGTCCTATAAATATGTTGTTGCCAAAACAGTAGCCTGGAACATCTCAAAAACTGAGTCCCAAGCTACTGCTATTATTCAAAGACAAATTGGTTATGATACAATTCTGCATAAAAGCCTCGCGCTTGAAGGAGTTCGTGATGGCTGCCTTCTTCAATCACTTCCCCATCTTTTAACACAACGATTCGATCTGCTGTCAAAATTGTTTTAAGTCTGTGCGCAATGACAAAGCTTGTTCGACCTTTAATCGCTTCATCCATTGCCTGTTGTATTTTTGCCTCTGTAACCGTATCAACATTACTAGTTGCCTCGTCAAGTATCAGCAATGCAGGACTTGTAATAATCGTACGTGCAATGCTTATCAACTGTTTTTGTCCTGTACTAAAGATATTGTTTTCTTCGGAAATTTTGGTTTCATATCCATCTTCTAATCCGATAATAAAATCGTGAATATTTGCCTGCTTTGCAGCCGCAACGACTTCCTCATCCGTTGCATCTGGTCGCCCAAAAACAATGTTTTCTCGAATGGTTCCAGAAAATAGTACTGACTCTTGAAGTACAATTCCAACATGCTGTCTCACACTATCCAAATCCAAAGTTCGAATATCTTCCCCGTCGAAAAGTACCGCCCCATCACTTACGTCATAAAAACGATTCAGCAAATTCATAATAGTTGTCTTTCCTGAGCCAGTCGGACCAACCAGTGCGACCATCTCACCTTTTGCTACTTTGATGGAAACATCTTTTAAGATTGGTGTCTCTTTTGAATAGCCAAAATTCACATGAGATAACTCAACTGATTGCTCAATTCCGCTGATTTTTTTGGCATTTTGAGGTTTAATTTCTTCTGGTTCATCAAACATTTCATTTAGCCTTCTCGCACCCGTTACAGCCAATTGAATCATGTTGTATCCAGAGGAAATCTGCATAATTGGTTGGTAATATTGTTGAGAGTACTGAACGAATGTCACGACTAAACCAAGAGCAACAGATTTTTCTAAATCACCATTTAACGCCATCCAGCCACCAAAGAAAATCACAATTGCAGTATTAACAAGTGACATTCCTTGCATCATCGGAAACAGTAACCCTGAGTAAACCTGACCTTTAAAAGTTGCTTGACGTACGACTTCATTGTGTTCGATAAACCCATCAATCGTTTCTTCTTGTAGTCCATTTGTAATAATCACGCGTTGTCCACTGATTTTTTCATCTATATAGCCATTTAATTTTCCAAGCTCATCCTGTTGCTTGTCTACATATTTACGTGCTTTGCTGATCACAAAAGCTGCAATAATAATCGCAACTGGTGTTGAAGCAATCGTTACCCAAGCAAGCATAACATTTTGCTTAAACATCATAATCAAAATTCCCACAATCATCGCCACGTTTGTCATAAACTGCAATAAGGCTTGGTTGAGACTATTTTGGATATTATCTAAATCACTCGTAAATCGACTAAGAATTTCTCCATCTTGATGTGAATCAAAAAAACGAATCGTCAATTTTTCTAATTTGCTAAACAACCCTAAACGCATCCGGTTAGTTGCTTTACCTACAACTTGAGTGAATAAAATATTGTAAATAAAGTTTCCCGCACTCGCAAGTACATAAAAAATTAATAACAAGCCCAAGACATGTAAAAATTTGCTTTTATCATCTACTCCTTTCATTAGACCAGCGACATAATTTGCTAGCTCTTGAAAGGCTTCTCCCATATATTGCGGTGCCTTTACTTGAAGGTAGGTAGAAAGAAAGATTGTCACAAAAATTAAGAAAAACGAAAATTTATATCGCTTTAAATAGTGATAGAAAAACTTACTTGCTTTAATTAAATCTGTCATACTTCTTCCTCCGTCCCTTTTTGCGTCTCATAAATCTCTTGATAAATCTCATTTTCGCGTAAAAGCTCTTCGTGACTCCCACAACCAACAAGTTTTCCTTTGTCTAACACTAAAATTCTATTTGCTTTAATAATTGACGAAATCTTTTGCGCAATAATAATCGTAGTCGTCCCGGATAATTGGTCATTCAAAGCTTCTCGAACCAAGCGTTCAGAGCGTGCATCTAGTGCACTCGTACTATCATCTAAAATTAAGACGCTAGGGTGTCCAATCACGCCTCGAGAAATAGACAAGCGTTGTTTTTGTCCTCCAGAAAAGTTATTACTTCTTTCTGCAACCGGTGCTTCGTACCCGAGTGGTAGTTTACTGATAAACTCCTGAGCTTGCGCAATCTTGGTTGCCCGTTCCATCTCATGATCTGTTGCATTTCTTTTACCATGGCGGAGATTTTGGGCAATCGTTCCGGAAAATAAGATGGCTTTTTGAAGAACAAAGGAAACCGCTTCTCGTAAGCTCTTTTCATTAACACGCTTAATATCTTTCCCACCAACCTTTACGACTCCTTCAGTAGGATCAAACAGTCTTGGAATCAACTGTGCAAGCGTTGATTTTCCAGCCCCCGTTGCTCCAACAATCCCAATCATTTCTCCTGGTTCAATCTCAAAGGAAAGATCCGTTAGGGTATTTTCTTCGTCCCCCGGATACCGGAAAGAGACATGCTCAAACGATACACTTCCCGCTAATTTTTCAGTAGGAACATCTGGATACATAATATCTGGCTCGGTAGTCATAATTTCATTGAGCCGCTTAATTGAAACTGCAGCTCTTGAAGTCATCATCATTAGCATACCACCGATAATAATAGCCATCATGATTTGGACCAAATAGTTGATAAACGAAGCAACACTTCCAATCACCGCTGGATCGTCTTTTACAAGATTTCCAACAAAAAAAATAGCGCCTACAACTGCCAAGTTCGCAGCCAGCATAAATGCAGGAATCATCACAGAAAAAAGAACACCAACTGTTATATTATGCTCGGTTAATTTGGTACTCACTTTTTCAAAACGAGTCAACTCATTTTTTTCTTGTACAAACGATTTCACCACCCGAATGCCAAGAAGATTTTCTTTTGCAATATTATTTGTTCGATCAATTAACTTTTGAATTATCATAAAATGTTTGCCCATCCGCGTAAAAGAAAGCATCGTAATTAGTAAAATTACAAGGACTAACACTACAATTATCCACCAAAGTTGAGGGAGTGTGTACATCGCTAGGATAAAACTACCAATAAATAAAATGGGGATTCTAAACAAAGACTGCAAGGTAATCATGACCACATTTTGAATTTGGTTGATATCATTTGTCAGACGGACGACTAAATTTCCTGATGAAAATTGTTCAATATTCCCAAATGAAAAAGTTTGAATTTTACGAAAAGCAGCCTCCCGAATATCTGCACTAATCCCTTGTGCCACTTTCGCTGCAAAAATGGTATTGATGACACCTGCTATTAGTCCCATGAGGGCTAATCCAATCAAGTATATGCCAATTTGTCCCATTTTTTTATTATCTTCTTTGATAATCGCCTCAAGCACTTGCTGGAGTAATTTAGGCTGCCACAAGGAGGCACAAACCATTAAAACAACCGCAATCAGTGATATAATGACTTCTTTTTTGTAGTTCTTTATATGCGTTAAAATAATTCCCATCTTTTCCCCACTCTCTTCTTTGTTTTCTTTGGTCATTCAAGCTTTTTTATGATTTTTCATGAAAAAACAGTAACTAATAATGTAGCATTTTTATTTATAAAAAGCAATGATATTTTTTATTTTAAAGAATAAAAAAACCTTTAGAAATAGCAATCTCAGCTATTTCTAAAGGTTTTTCATCTCAAAAATTTTTCTGATTAATTCGTACTTTGAGTTTGGGCCGTTAAAGCTAGGAGTTGCTCTGTTGCTTTAACCTCGCCAGTTGTAATCGTTGCAACATCGCCGTACATTAATGTATTAGTGATAATCACCATCAAAGTAGAATCGTATTTTTCTTCAATTTTTTGAATATCAAAGGTACCCAACAATTCGCCTTTTTTGACTTTTTGTCCTTGTTTCACCATTGTTTCAAAGCCTTCACCTTGCATATTTACAGTATCAATTCCAATATGTAGTAAAATTTCTGCTCCATCATTGGTTTGAATTCCATATGCATGTTTTGAATCATAAAGCACTGTTATTTCTCCATCAGCTGGAGCGTACAACTCGCCTTTAGAAGGTTTAATTGCAGCACCTTTTCCCATGATTTCTGCGGAGAAAACTTGATCATTGACTTGGCTTAAAGCAACCACTTCTCCCGCTGCAGGTGCGAAAATTATTTCGTCTTTCGGACCTGAAACAGTCGTTGTTTCTGGATCTTCATCGACTTCTACTGTTGTTTCGCTCGTCACTACTTCTGAGTCATCTTCCATTTTGTTTTTTCCATAAATGAAAGTAAACAAGAATGCTAACACAAAACTAATAATAATCGCTAGTAAAAATAGTGGAATGGATTTTGCTGCAATTGAGATAAAGCCAATAATACCTGCTGAACCCATAGCCACTGCTAAAATATGGAACAAACCAATTAGAGCACTTGCAATTCCAGATGCAATCATTGCACATACAAATGGGAATTTTAACTTCAAGTTTACCCCAAAGATAGCGGGTTCTGTGATTCCTAGTAAAGAAGAAATCCCTGCTGAAGTCGCTAAGCCTTTTTGTTTTTCATTTTTTGTCAAAAAGAATACTGCAAAACAAGCTCCTGCTTGGGCAATATTCGCAATTGCTGCAATCGGGAATATAAATGATCCACCTGTTTTGGCAACATTGGCAAGTAGGGTCGTTTCAATTGCTGGAAAACTTTGGTGTAACCCTGTTATCACAATTGGAGAATAGAATGTTCCAAGTACGGCTGTTCCAAAGAACCCAGTTGTTTGATACAACCAAACTAAGCCATTCGTTAATCCATCACTAAGGGTACGCATCACAGGTCCCACAATAAGGAACGTCAAAAATCCTGTAATAATAAGAGCTAGCATTGGTGTAAAGGTGAAATCAAATGCTTGTGGAATATGTTTATGGAAAAATTTCTCAAGTGTCGCCAAGATATACGCAACCGCTAATACAGGAAGAACTGACCCTTGATAGCCGGCTTGAGCAACATCTAGTCCAAAAACATGCCAATAATTCATGGTATGATTCGCAACCGCATTGGCAACATCATAACCATTAACAAGCGTTGGCATGACCATTACCATCCCCATTGCTGCACCTAGATAGCCATTCCCACCAAATCGTTTTGTCGCAGAAAAACCAATCAAGATTGGCAAGAAAGCAAATGGTGCAGACGCCATTAAGTTGACCATAGAGGCAATCCCTTTAATCGCTGGGAAGTTTTGAACAATAGATTGTGCCCCAAATAAATGTTGCGCCGTAAGCAAATTGTTTAACGCCATCAACAAACCACCTGCAACAAGAGCTGGTAAAACTGGCACAAAAATGTCTGATAATACTTTAATAAAAGCCATTAATGGATTTACTTTTTTATCCTGATTTGCAACGGCTTTCAAATCTTCTGCCGAAGTCTCTTTTACCCCTGTCATTGAAACGAGCTCGTCGTAAACCTTATTAACATCCCCAGGCCCAACAATAATTTGGAATTGCCCATTTGTTTCAAAAGTTCCTTTAATATCTGGGTGTACGTCTAACGCTTTGTGGTCCACCTTAGATGAGTCTTTCAGAACTAAGCGTAGCCGCGTTGCGCAATGTGCTGCTGCTTGAAGATTATCTTTTCCTAAAGCCTTATTTATATCAGCAGCCACTTGTTTATGATTCATTACTTTTTCCTCCTTTTAAAATCGTTTTCACAGAGACTATCATACAATAAATTATAAATATGTCAAACGTTTGACACTAAAAAAATTAAAAATTAAAAATAATGATTAGAATATGAAAATATTTGTGTTAATCGTTTGACATATTTTAGGCTATAGCGTAATCTATTACTTGAGAAAACACTTTCATGAGAGGAGATTTTTATGTCAGACTTAATCAAAGAATGGACCACTGCATTACGCTATAAAAACTACCAAGAGTGGGATCCTACCTATATCCAAAAACTAATTGAAAACTTAAACCAATCCAAATGGAAGCTATCCTATCATATCCAACCTCAAAGCGGGTTGCTAAATGATCCAAATGGTTTCTCTTATTTCAACAAGCAATGGCATATGTTTTATCAAGCATATCCCATGGGACCGGTCCACGGAGTAAAATCTTGGGCCCATATGATTTCAGACGACTTAATCCACTGGAGCTACGAAGGCTTAGCACTACTCCCTGATACCGAATATGATAGTCACGGCGTGTATTCTGGCTCTGCTTTTCCAGTCGATGATAAGTTGTTTCTAATGTACACTGGAAATGTGCGTGATAAAGACTGGAATAGACATGCGTACCAAAACGGGGCTTGGATGAACAGCGACAATACGATGACAAAAATAGATCAGCCTTTAATTCCAGCGCCTCCTGTAGGCTACACGCAGGATTTCCGTGATCCCCAAGTCTTTGCGTATGATGGGCACTACTATGCCACTATTGGCGCTCAAGATACAGATAACAACGGACAAATTGTGCTCTATTCTTCTCAGAACTTAACCGATTGGTCCTTTTTAGGTCAACTTCAGTATACACCTGAGCAAATGGGCTTTATGGTAGAGTGCCCCAACATTATCTTTGTCAATAATCAGCCTGTCTTGATTTTTTGTCCGCAAGGCTTGGATAAAAAAGTCCTTGATTACAACAATATCTATCCAAATACTTATATTACTGGTTCAGCTTTCAATCCACAAACCGTAACGATTGAAGATGCTTCTGACTTAATTCATTTAGATGAAGGCTTTGATGTGTATGCTACTCAAGCGATTAATGCTCCTGACGGTCGTGCACTTTGTGTCAGCTGGATTGGTCTGCCAGAAATAGCTTATCCAACCGATACAGAAGGCTGGGCTCACTGCCTCAGTCTTGTCAAAGAACTATCGCTTAAAGACGGCCATCTTTATCAGTATCCTGTTAAAGAAACGATAAGCCTAAGAAAAAACGAACGCTCTCTTACAGGAAACTTAAACAGCTCCACCACCTTATTAGCAGAAAATCATTCAAATGCTTATGAGTTAGAATTGACTATTTCCAAAAATGAATCTGGGACTCTTACACTTTTAGCAGATGAGAATCATACCAGCGGGTTGACACTTTCTTTTGATACAAGTACAGGAACAATCACTGTTGATAGAAGCAAAGTAGGTGCAGTCTTTGCAACAGAATACTCCTCTATTAGAACCGCAACTATTCCCAAAAATACGGACTTAAAATTAAACGTTTTTGTCGATCATTCTGTTGTAGAAATCTATATAAATGAAGGCTATCGTGTTTTAACTTCCCGTGTTTTCCCTAATGAAAACCAAACGAATCTTTTCATTTCTGGAGAAAAACAAACTTCTTATACGGGAAAAATTTGGGCACTTGATACTGCAATTCATAACTAAAGGATGAGAAATGATGGTAGTAAAACTAACGGATGTTGCAAAAAAAGCAGGGGTCTCTGCGACAACTGTTTCTCGTGTAATCAATAATTACGGTTATCTTAGTCAAAAAACAATCGATAAAGTACAACAAGCGATTAAAGAGTTAAATTATCAGCCGAATTCCTTGGCACGTTCTTTACAAGGAAAAAACACGCAATTAGTCGGGCTTGTCTTTCCTACTATGCGGGTTCCATTTTTTGCAGAACTAGTTGAATCACTAGAAACAAAGCTGTTTGAAAAAGGTTATAAGGTAATTTTGTGCAATAGCGCCAATAACAAAGAAAAAGAACGCGAGTATTTGCGCATGCTGGGTGCCAATAAAGTAGATGGTATTATTGCTGGATCTCATAATTTAGGCATTGATGAATACGAAAATTTTGAACTCCCCATTGTTTCCTTTGATCGTTTTTTAGCAGTGGGAATCCCAATTGTCAGCGGCGATAATTTCCAAGGTGGCTACCTCGCTGCTCAAACGCTCCTAGAAGATGGCTGTAAAAAAATCGCGATTTTTACAGGTGCTAATAACTCAAACTCTCCCACTAATCAGCGGTTAAATGGCTATTTGCACCGAATGAAAGAAGCTGCTCTCACTCCTTTTACCTTTCGAATTAGCAGTCGTTACTCCGCTAGATTAAAGGGGTTAGATATTCAAAAAGCGCTCCAAACAGAAGAGTTAGATGGAATTTTTTGTACAGATGATTTCACAGCCATTTTAACATTGCAAGAAGCACAAAAATTAGGCATCAAAGTTCCTGAACAGCTAAAAGTAATTGGATATGACGGCACACAATTTGTTAGAGAATCTTTTCCTGCTCTAACAACTGTTGCCCAACCAATTGATGACTGTGCTACTCTACTAATTGAGCTTTTGTGCAAACGAATCAAAAATAAAGAGCAACAGCTTGACGACCTTTATACACTACCTATCCAACTAATTAAAGGAACAACTGCTTAACAAACATCCCAACTAATTTTATCGTTTTCACCAAACAAATGATTCCTAATAAAATATTCGCTGACGCACAAGAATTTTTTATCTTCTTGTGCGTCAGCGCTATTTTTTATCAAAAAGTTGATTTACGGCTTATCAAAATTTTCTCGCATAATTTCCAAACTACTGGTGCGATTATCAGCATGTCTCCCTATCTCAATCAAATGACGTAAGTTTTGTGTATAAAACGCCGCAAATACACAAGAATAAAGTACATCGAAAAGATACGCAATTGAGGTGTTAATCGAGAAGGTACCGATTTTGGAATAGAGTCGCTCTCTTGTTGTTAAATTTAAAACACAATCCGCATTTTCAGATAAAAGATTCGAGCCAATGCTTGTCACTCCAATAATCGGAACGTTTTTTTTCTTAAGGACCTCAAGCGTTCCACGAACAATTTTTGTATCCCCAGTATAGGAAAGAACCACTGCGCATGTTGTTGAATCACTATTAAACGCTTCGTAGATATGTTCAGTATGGATGGTACAAATCGTAACTCTTTGCTTAATTCGGTTCATCTTCAAAACAAAATCTTGAACCATTAAGGCATTTGCACTGCTGGTAAAAATCTTGATTGTCTCGGCACTTAGCAACATTTCTTTTGCTTGTTGCAGTTGATCATGGTGCAACAAAGAGAGTGTATCGGCAATCGTTGTTTGTTCTAGGACAGCGATTTTTTGAGCAATTGCTTGGATGCTATCATTTTGATGAAATGGAAGGTTGGCATTTACTTCTTTGAACTGGGCGTGAAGATACTTATTCTCATCCAAATAAGCATCTCTTAAGCCCACCCAACCAGAAAAGCCAATTTTTTTAGCTAGACGAATCATACTAGATGGATGCGTATACGTTACACGGGCAATCTGCTTCATCGTTGATTTTTCTAGTAGCTCTGGGTGCTGCAACATATACTCAGAAATCATTTTTTCTGCATGTGATAAAGACATTTTTTGCAATTTTTCTGCAATTAACATCTCATCCCCTCCTCTTTATTTTTAGTATAACCTATTTTAAGCAGCAATGAAAACGCTATCTAAAGTTATTTGTAAATCATTTTTACAAATTGAATGGTGAAACACCCACTTTCTTGTAAACATTTAATCTTCTTCAAAGCAACAGATTGTTTTTAGCTAAAAACGAGCTGATAATGAACTTGTAACCAATTCACAATAAGGAGGAAATACTATGAATAAAGGCGTTAAGATTGTGACCATCGGTGGGGGAAGTAGTTATACCCCAGAACTAATGGAAGGATTCATTAAACGTTATGAGGAATTACCCATTCGTGAAATTTGGCTGGTGGATATTGAAGATGGCAAAGAAAAATTAGAGATAGTCGGGAAAATGGCCCAACGAATGTGGGATGCTTCACCATATGATGTCAAAATTCATCTGACACTCGACCGTCAAAAAGCACTTAAAGATGCCGATTTTGTCACGACTCAATTTCGGGTTGGCCTCTTAGAAGCTAGGATCAAAGACGAACGCATCCCTGCTTACTACGGAATGCTTGGGCAAGAAACAAACGGGGCCGGTGGGATGTTCAAAGCTTTCCGGACTATCCCTGTTATCTTAGATATTGTTGAAGATATGAAGCGTCTGTGTCCGGATGCTTGGCTAGTCAACTTTACCAACCCAAGTGGTATGGTTACCGAGGCAGTGATTCGCTACGGAAAATGGGACAAAGTAGTCGGACTATGTAATGTCCCAGTCATGGCCATGATGGTAGAACCAGAGTTACTAGGCGTTAAAACTGAGGATTTGATTTACAAATTTGCTGGGCTCAATCATTTTCATTGGCATAAGGTAGCAGATAAACACGGCAAAGATGTTACCTTAGAAATTATCAACAAGATGTACGAAGGGGATGCGGGACTGCCAACAAATATTCATGATATTCCCTTTTACAAAGAACAACTAAAACAAATGAACATGATTCCGTGTGGATATCACCGCTACTACTATAGAGAAGAAGAAATGTTGGCCTATGCGCTAGAAGAATACAAAACGATTGGAACACGAGCACAACAAGTTAAGCAAACCGAGACCGAACTTTTTGATTTATATCGCGATCCACACTTAGACCACAAGCCAGAACAATTAGCAAAACGCGGCGGTGCGCATTATTCTGACGCGGCTTGTGAAACCATTGCCTCGATCCATGCTAATAAAAATACTCATATTGTGGTTTCAACTAAAAATAATGGCGCCGTTCCAGACCTGCCTAGTGATTGTGTCGTAGAGGTTTCTGCCTATTTAGGTGCACAAGGTGCACGAGCGATTGCTTTTGGAAAGCTACCTGCTGCTGAGCGCGGATGGCTACAAGTCATGAAAAATATGGAGCTTGTTACGATTGAAGCGGCAGTCACAGGCAATTACGGTACTGCACTACAAGCATTCACCATCAATCCAATGGTTCGTTCAGGCGACACCGCTAGAAAAATACTGGATGAACTCCTTTTAGCCCACAAAAAATACTTGCCTCAATTTAAGGAAAGTATTGAACGCTTAGAAAAAGAAAAAGTTCAAATCAAAGATGAACTTTCTAGACAGCTAAGTGAATAGTCTAAAAAGTCATGAAATCTCTTAAAGCATAAAAAAGAGTTTTACAGCGAAGCTATACCCCGATTTCAGATGTGACGCAAAAGAAAAGCCTTCTTTTGTGTCACATCTTTTTTATATAACTTAAAAAATTAACAACGAAATAAAATAAAATTGTTTTAAAGTTTACAATTAAGCGTTACAATAACGCTATAAATATCAAATTGATGTTTACGGTTAACTTTGCGTGGTAAAAAAGAAAAAAGGAGTCTTGAAAATGAAAAAAATGAGTCAATTTGTTTTGCTTTCCACTCTGCTTTTAGGTATCGGAGTCAGTAACTACCCCACACTCGTTCATGCGGAAAACAACACTACACCTGCCCCTAGCATCCAACCAGCCAACACAACCAATAAGAACAAGAAGATTTTGTTTGACAACACACATGCTCAAACTGCTGGTGCCGCTGATTGGGTAATTGATGGTGGTTTTTCTGACTTTGCCAATGCTTTGGCACAAGACGGATTTTATGTTAAAGAGCTAAGAAAAGCAACTCCCATCACTCTCGAAGACTTAAAAAGTTACAGTGTTTTTGTGATTCCAGAAGCAAATATTCCTTATAAAGAAAGTGAACAAAAGGCCATCTCTGATTATGTTGAGCAAGGAGGCGCTGTTTTCTATATTGCTGATCACTATAACGCAGACCGCAATAAAAATCGCTGGGATGCCTCCGAGGTATTCAACGGTTACAGACGCGGTGCATATAACGATCCAGCAAAAGGAATGACTGCTGAAGAAAAAAATTCTTCTGCTATGCAAGGAGTTGTCAGTAGTGATTGGCTAGCGAATACTTTTGGCGTTCGTTTTCGCTATAACGCCTTAGATAATGTCGAACATGCTGGCAATCAACTATTAGATAATACGTTTGGTCTATTAGATGGCGTATCAAGCGTTGCTTTACACGCAGGAAGTACCCTTGCCATTACCAATCCCTCCGTTGCTAAAGGACTAGTCTACTTACCTTCTGGTCTAACTAGTGCCAATAAATGGTCGCATGCCGTAGATCAAGGTGTTTATAATGGGGGTGGGATTGCTGAGGGAGCCTATGTTGCAATTGCAAAGAAAGGGCTAGGAAAAGCTGCGTTTATCGGAGATTCCTCTGCAGTTGAAGATGCATCACCTAAATATAAAAATGAAGAAACCGGTGCAAAAAAAAATACCTACAATGGTTTTTCAGAAGTCAGTGACAAAACATTATTACTCAATTTAGCAAACTGGCTTTCTCAAAATGAATCCTATAAAACTTTTACTGAAAAAAACATTTCTTTATCTAGTAAAACTATTTTAGCGGCTAACGAAGCCCCTGAAAAATCAACTGAACCTCAAAGCGAGCCTTGGTCCACTTCAAAAGCTAGCTATAAATGGTGGAATCCAGCTACTTTCGCTTATGGATCATACGGATATGGTACAACAGCAACTACCGGTGATTCCAGTTCAAGTAGCAATTCATCTTCTTCAGATTCTAGCACTCCCTCTTCTGATACAAGTAGTACAACTGCTCCTACCAACACAGAAAAAAGTTATCAATTAAATTGGCCCGAAAAGATTCCATCACAAGAAGCAACCACGGTAACTATCCAATTAAACGGTTTTAAGCCAAATACCACTCTTCCCAACTTTGATATAGGCGTATATGATCAAACAGGAGTACAAGTCGGTTTTGTCCAATCAGAAAATGGAACTTGGCCCACAAGCGCGGGCTACTCACAAAAATTCAGTCTGCGCACAGATAGTACTGGTTCTTGTACCAAGCAACTATCTATCCGGGTAGAAAAATCCGGGACCCATTCTATTCGACTACGCCAAAATGCAAAAGCGCTCGTTACCAATAAACAATTTGTAGTAGAGTAAATTTTATCCTTAAAATTTTTATCTAAAACCAAAAGACAGGCAATAAAACGGTACACTTGTTTTATTGCCTGTCTTTTTTTCTTATTGTTAGCTTTGACCCTGCCGATACATTCAATCTTCTTGTTTCTTAAAAAACAAATACGTTAAGTCATTTTTAGTATAAGAACAAACAGGTTTTAGATGCGCTTCGCGTTTAATTTGATGAAACAAAGGAATCCCTTTGCCTATAATAATCGGTACAACTGCAAGGATATACTCATCAATTAGATTTTCACTGACTAGCGGATCAATCAGAGAATTTCCACCAACTATCCAAATATTTTTCCCTTTCTTAGCTTTTAACTGTTTCACTAATTTGGTTACAGGTTGATGCACAAAATGAATGTGTTCCTCTTGTGAAATATTGTCTCTTGAAGTTAGGACAAAAGACTCACACTTTTCATACGGATATTGCCCTGGAGAGAGCTCTGTTACAATTTGATCATAAGTAGTTCTCCCCAATATCACAGTGTCAATATCTCGATAGAAGTCTTCATAAGTCGTATCCTCTTCTACTATTTCTGGATCCAACCAATCAATTGATCCATCTTCTTTCGCAATATAACCATCCAAACTCACTGCTATGTATACTATTACTTTTCTCTCGTCCATAAAACGCCTCCCACCTCTTTGACAATTATTATATCAAGCTCTAAACTGAATAAAAGAGACAAAGATTGAATTTGTCTCTTGACTTTGGAGGGAAAAATTGATGAATCACACAAAACAGTCTGTCTGGCTTGACACACAAACTTTACTACTTGCTAATCATCCATTTAAAACAGTAACAATCAATCAAATATGTGCCGCCTCAAAGATTCATCGTTCAACTTTTTACCGTCTTTTCTTAGATAAATTTGATTTGTTAGAGTTTGGGATTGCACAATTATGGGAAGATTATTTCAATTGTTTGACTTTTGAAAAGCTTTCTACACCTTTTCAAACCGCAGATGGTTTTTTTCTTTTTCACAAGCCAAAAAACTCATTAGTTCTCAAAAGTTTGATCTTGAGTTACTAGAAACGATCCAACGCCTCACGCTTAACAAACTAAAACAGCAATACTTGATTTGTCTTAACGAGGAAAAAAGCGAATTAATTGCAGGATATATCTTAGCTACTATCGTCTATATTGATGACTTCAAAAGTAAAAAAAATTGTCTCCCAAAGACAAAGATGCGCTTTTTTTAGATTTAGCGCTCAACAATCCTGTAGTAAAAGAAACTTGGAAACAACCTAGCTTAGAAATTGAAACTTTTTATAAAGAATCCACTCTTACGTTACATCCAACCAATAAAAAATAATCCTTCTCAAAAAATCCCAGCTATTTTTTCTTTTTTTACCATTTTTCCGCCATTCTTGCTTTAAAAATAAAAAAGAGAATGCGTATTCCATCTTCTAAACGTCCAAAGACGCCGACAGAATACCATTCTCGTGGGTTTGGCACCCAATGGGCCGTGAGGGGTTCGAACCCGCGACCCGCTGATTAAGAGTCAGCTGCTCTACCAACTGAGCTAACGGCCCAAACATTAAAAGTATCACAAAGAGTATTTTAACATCAAATTTTACTTTTATCAATTGATTTTTAAGGAAAAAACAGAAAAAGTCTATGATTTCGACTTTTTCTGTTTCTATTTTTCTCAGAAATTATTTTCGCTCGCTTAATTTACTATATCGAGTTGCCCCAATGATCAGAGGGACCTTCTCCATAGTGGTTTCACTGTATTCTAAGCCAAACCATTCGATTGGAGAAGTGGCATATTTTTTTATCGCAAGCTTTGTCTGCATGATATATTTATCAAATTTATGGAGTGCTGTTACATTGGATAGTTCTTCTTCAATCAAGACAAATTTAAAATCCCCAACGTCTCTTCCAGGCGTAATCGAATATTTTTGTGGCTGGGGCTTAATCCTGCCAGAATTCATTAGTTCTTTAACAATTTGACGTAAATACAGATTAATACTTTGGCGGACTCTAAACCCTAAATAAAGAGTCACTTTCACGATACAATCGCTATCAAGCATATCAATTTCATATTCTCGCGTGTAAGGTTCATCCGTTACCTCTACATGCACAAACCAATACAAGTCCGCACGTTTTGGTTGCTTATCAAGTATTGAGTACATCACTTGTTGTTCGACATAATCCTCTTGTTCATGAGAAATTAAATACACCACATTGGTTTGGAACTTAGGGATTTCTTGGTCTTCTTTTAATTCAATCAATTGCGGTTTATAATCTTTCAAACGTACGGAGAGCTGCTCCCTTTTTTGAATATCATTCCCTTTTTGCCAAACAAACATCACGGCAATGATTATCACCGCAATACTTGCTGCGACATAGCCTCCGTGGAAAAATTTGGCTGCACTTGAGATAAAGAAAATACTTTCAATTGCGGCGAAAAATGCTGTTATCCCCCCAGCCAAAAGTAACGGTGTTTTTCTTTGCTTGAGGTAAAAGAATAAGAGTGCTGTCGTCATGAGCATGGTAACCGTAATCGATAGGCCATAGGCAGCTTCCATTTTTTCAGAAGAACGAAAGCCAAGAACTATCACAGAGCATAATAACCATAACCAAAAATTAGCAGCTGGAATATACATTTGTCCTCGGCTAGACCCTGGGTAAATGATGCGCAACTTAGGCAACAACTTCAATTGAATAGCTTCTGAAATCAATGTAAACGAGCCTGATATTAAAGCCTGCGAAGCAATAATTGCGGCAATTGTGGCAAATAATACCCCGACAAACATCCAAGCATTTGGTAACATTTGGAAAAAAGGATTAAAGTTCGTCATTTTTTGATAAATAGGATTATCTTTGACAGACATTAGCCAAGCCGCTTGTCCTAAGTAGTTCAATACTAGACAGATTTTTACATACGGCCAGCTAAAACGAATATTTTGTTTGCCTACATGTCCTAAATCTGAGTACAGTGCTTCTGCCCCTGTAGTGGCCAAGAAGATACTGCCCAAGATAAACAGTCCCATTTTATTTTGTGGGCTTACTAACAAATGAATGGCGTAATACGGATTAAGCGCTCGAATCATAGACCAATCTTGACTAAAATTCATCAAACCCGTCAAACCTAAAAAAGTAAACCATAGAAGCATCACAGGTCCAAAGGCTTTCCCTACAACATCAGTTCCTAAACGTTGGACTAAAAAGAGCACTAAAATAATTATGAGTGTAATCGCTACTGTAACACTCTGCTTGTTGCCAAAAAAATCAGTGTAAAGAGGAATATCTTTTAAGCCCTCAATCGCTGTTGTAACGGTAACAGCAGGGGTCAAAACCCCATCAGCAAGTAAGGCTGCACCACCTATCATTGCAGGAATCAGTAGATATTTTCCTTGTCTTTTTACAAGTGTATATAAAGAAAAGATACCTCCTTCCCCTTTGTTATCCGCATTTAAAGCAATCATTACATACTTAACAGTGGTCAAGAGCGTTAACGTCCAAAATATTAAAGAAACAACTCCTAAAATAAATTCTTTGGAGATGCCTGCAAGTCCACCATTCCCGATTAAAATCGCCTTCATTACATACAAAGGACTTGTTCCAATATCTCCATAAACGACTCCCATAGCAACTAAAAGTCCTGCCATGCTCAACTTTTTCTTATCCATCTGTCCGGTCTTTTCAGCCACACTTTATTCCCCCTTTACACAATCCACATTTTATTCTTAAATCAGGTAGTAGAAAAAAACGACCTAAGTAAGATCGTCAAAATAGACGAGTTACTTAGGTCTTGCAATTTCATTTTTGAACCAGTGGACTTTCGACCACTTGACGTTGTTGATTCAAAATCAGCTCTTTCCATCGAAAGGTCTGTCGCTACTCCCCTAATTTCAAGTTTATTATCACTAAGTTTGAACGAAATAGCAAATGTTAGATTCAAAAATTATAAAATTCATAAAAATTTTGAATAAAAAAGGGTTATTTTTTTACTTTGGTTCTCTTTTCTCTGATCTCACACTTACAATCAGAACAGCCACAGCTTCCCTTGCTACCTTTTTTGATATAGGTATTATAGATAATATAGCCTGCCGTTCCAAAAATAATCCCTGCAACCACCCAAGTAGCCATACTTTCCCTCCTATTCTGACGTTGTCGATAAATTCTGTATGGACAAAGACTTAACTCTTTTTGGTTTTCTTACAAGTGCATAGATAATAAAAGCAATACATAAACATGCGCTTACCTGACCTACTCCAAAAATACCATTTTCAACAAGCCAATGACCTAGTTGATAGGCCACAAAGCTGACAACATAGGCTAACCCGCATTGGTAGCCAACCGCAATCAATGTCCACTTCCACATTACTAGCTCTCTATGAATCGCACCAATTGCAGCAAAGCAGGGTGCGCATAATAAATTAAACAACAGGAATGAATAGCCTGATAACGGAGTAAAGGATTTTTGTAATAATGGCCAGATTTCGTTTCCATTTTCAGAAACTTCTTTCATCCCACCATATAAAATTCCAAATGTATTCACAACATTTTCTTTCGCTACTAAACCTGTAATTGTCGCAACTGTTGCTCGCCAGTTTCCCCAGCCTAATGGTGCAAACAAAAAGGCAAATAAATTTCCGAAACTTGCTAAAATACTATGATTCTCAGAAACACTTTGCAACTGAAAATTATAACTAGAAGTAAACCAAATTAGGATACTGCACACAAAGATGATGCTGCCAGCTTTTTTTACAAAAGATTTGGTCCGATCCCAAGTCTGGATCAAGATTCCTTTAAGATTCGGTAGATGATACGAAGGTAATTCCATGATAAATGGAGCTGGATCCCCTGAAAATAATTTTGTTTTCTTTAACATAATTCCAGAGATCACAATTGCACCAATCCCTACAAAATAAGCAGAAGGCGCCACCCAACTATTTTTTGGGAAAAATGCGCCTGAAATTAGCGCAATAATTGGCAACTTAGCTGAGCATGGCATAAAAGTAGTCACCATGACCGTCATTCGTCGATCTTTCTCATTTTCAATTGTACGACTCGCCATCACACCTGGGACACCACAACCTGTCGCGACAAGCATGGGAATAAACGACTTACCTGAAAGTCCAAATTTTCTAAAGAAGCGATCCATCACAAACGCAATCCGCGACATATAGCCACAATCCTCTAAAAAAGCTAAACACAAGAAAAGCACAGCCAATTGTGGCACAAAACCTAGGACTGCTCCCACCCCTGCAATGATTCCATTTAAAATCAGTGATTGGAGCCACTCTGCAACGTGTAGTGAACTTAAAAAAGCTTGGGCCATATTCGGAACATAATCACCAAATACAACATCATTTAAATAATCGGTTCCCATTGTCCCAATTGTCTGAATTGATAGATAGTAAACAAGCCACATTACAAAGGCAAAAATCGGGAGTGCTAGCCACCTATTTGTGACAACTTTATCAATCCGATCACTCACTATCCGGTGTGATTCTTGATGTTCAATTTGTGCAAGGGCAATCATCTTTTCAAGCCAATCATACCGCTCATTGACAACAATACTCTCACTGTCATCTCCAAAAATTTTTTCCGTAATCAAAATAATTTCTTCTATTGTATCATCCTCTTGCTCGGTTAAGGAAACCAACTGTTGGACGCTAGTTTCTCGCTCAAATAGTTTGATAGAAAACCACCGAATTTGTGTATCGGGTACTTTCCCAGCAATTATTTCTTCAATTTGCACAAGCGCTGCTTCTAAGCGATCATCATATCTAGGAAACACAGGTGTCTCTCTTTTTTGAGCCTTTTCAACCGTCAAGTTTATCACCTGATCTATGCCACGGTGCTTTAGTGCACTCGTTGCCACAACAGGAACGCCTAATCCGTACGCTAGTTTCTCTGTATTTAATACATCCCCTTGTTTTTTTACCAAATCAATCATGTTTAGGGCAATCACAACGGGAACCCCTAATTCTAAAAGTTGCGTGGTCAAATATAAATTTCGCTCCAAATTGGTAGCATCCACCACATTTAAAATGGCATCTGGTGAATCATTTAACAAGTATTCTCGCGTCACTACTTCTTCTGGTGAATACGGTGATAAAGAATAGATTCCTGGTAAATCTTGGATAAAAACAGCTTTTTCTTTTTTTAATCGTCCTTCTTTTTTTTCTACCGTAACCCCCGGCCAATTTCCCACATACTGATTGGCTCCTGTCAACTCATTAAAGACGCTTGTTTTTCCGCTATTTGGATTTCCAGTTAAGGCAATTGTTACATTTTCCATTCTGCTTACCCTTCCAATTCTCTTACCAAGATACACTTGGCTTCATCTTTTCTTAGGCTAAGTTCGTAACCCCGAAGCTTAATATCGATTGGATCCCCTAGAGGTGCTACATTTCTAATAAATAAGGAAACCCCTCTGGTTACCCCCATGTCCATCAAACGTCTTTTTACTGCGCCTCTTCCAAGTACTTTCGTAACCTCTGCATGCGAACCAATTTTCAATTGATCTAATGATAAATAATTTTCCTGCTTGTTTTCATAATTTTCTTCAAAAAATAATTGCTCACTCAGCTCTTTCGTAATGGCTAAACGTGCTTGATGTACCTGAATAATGTAACTATCACGACTATTCCCCGAAGATATTTGAACTTTGGCACCTTTCACAAGCCCCAAATTAGCCAAATGTTTTTCAGAAATACTTTTATCTCTTACCCCTGCAAAAAAATATGCTTTCCCAGTTTCCGTTTGATTTAGTGGAATCAATCCATCACCTCATTTGTCAATTAGCACAATCCATAAATGATAATCGTTCTCACTATATAATTTACGCCTACTTTTATAAGAAGTCAATGAAGTTTTCAAAATATGCTCATTGTTTAGCTGTCTTTCTTCTACTATATGTTGTGCTACTTATTGTGGTATTTTTTTGTCTGTCTCTTCCTCTTGATGCACTACAAGATTTAAAAATACATGCTGCACACAAAAAACTGCAACTGTTATTTTTGATTTTGAAAATACGAAATGAAAGCTTGCCTTGTCTCTTATCCAAAGGCCTCACCTACAATTCGTAGTACCTACCAAGTATATATATCACAATATATAGTGTTTTGATATTGACTTTTCCAGTACAACGTATATACTATTAACTACAAGAGATGAAAGTTTAGGAGGACAAAATCATGCAAACTATTACTTTATATACAAAAAACAATTGCCCACAATGCAAAATGACCAAACGCTTTTTAGCAGACAAAAATGTCGCATTCGAAGAAAAAAATATCGATAATGAACCACAATATATTGATTGGTTAAAAGAACAAGGATTTAGAAGTGTTCCGATTGTTACAGCAAAAGAAACACAGATGACAATTGTTGGATTTAGACCCGATCAATTACGTACTTTGGCAGTTTAATATGAAGCTTGTCTTTTTTTCTCTCACCGGACAAACTAGACGCTTTGTCAGTAAAACAGAATTTTCCAGCATGGAAATTCTTCCTGACAATCCTTTTCACGAAATAACTGAACCGTTTATTTTAGTCGTCCCTACTTATGATGAAGATGTCACAGAAGTAGTGGACGATTTTGTTGATTATAAGCAAAATCAAAAATTTTTAATCGGAATTGCTGGATCAGGAAACTTGAACTTTGGTCCTCTTTTTGTCTATACGGCTAAAAATCTAGCAAAAAAATATGGCGTGCCGTTACTCTATTCTTTCGAGTTTAGTGGTACAATAGAAGATGTAAAAAAATTTAAGAAAGTAGTGAGTGAAATTGACGTTAAAAGACCTGACAGATGTTAGCTATTTTAAGCTAAATAACGAGATCAATCGTCCCATCGATGACCAAATTCCACTTCAAAAAGATAAAGAAGCCTTAGCAGCTTTTTTCAAAGAGAATGTGGTTCCAAACACTAAAACATTTCCTTCTATTGAAGAAAAAATAAATTATTTAATCCAGCATGATTTCTTAGAAGAAGAATTTTTAAGCAAATATTCTATGACATTCATTGCTTCTTTGTATCAATTTTTAGATGAACAACATTTTGAGTTTAAGTCTTTTATGGCTGCATATAAATTTTATAACCAATATGCCTTAAAAAACAATGAAGGCACGAAGTATTTGGAAAGCTATGAAGACCGTGTGGCGTTCAATGCGCTTTACTTTGCAGATGGAAATGAGGAATTAGCCCTAGCACTAGCAGACGAAATGATTCATCAACGTTATCAACCTGCGACTCCTTCCTTTTTAAATGCTGGTAGAAAACGTCGTGGTGAGTTAGTTTCTTGTTTCTTACTACAAGTAACAGATGACATGAATAGTATCGGCCGCTCAATCAATAGCGCCCTTCAATTATCGCGTATTGGCGGCGGTGTTGGAATTTCTCTTGCTAACCTAAGAGAAGCTGGAGCTCCTATCAAAGGCTTTGATGGTGCAGCAAGTGGTGTCGTTCCAGTCATGAAGCTTTTTGAAGATAGCTTTAGCTACAGTAATCAACTAGGGCAGCGCCAAGGAGCTGGTGTGGTTTATCTGAATGTTTTCCATCCAGATATTTTAGCCTTCTTATCTGCTAAAAAAGAAAATGCAGATGAGAAAATTCGCGTAAAAACACTCTCATTAGGCGTTGTTATTCCAGATAAGTTTTATGAATTAACTCGTAAAAATGAAGAAATGTATCTCTTTAGCCCTTACAGTGTGGAACGAGAATACGGTATTCCGTTTTCATATCTTGATATTACAAAAGAGTACGATCGTCTGGTTCAAAACCCTAACATTCGTAAAGTCAAAATCAATGCACGTGAACTTGAAAATGAGATTAGTAAATTACAACAAGAGTCTGGGTACCCGTATATTATCAATATTGATAGCGCCAATCGACAAAATCCTGTGGACGGAAAAATCATTATGAGCAATCTTTGCTCCGAAATTTTGCAAATACAAGAGCCCTCGTTAATCAACAATCGGCAAGAATATGAAGTCCTAGGTACCGATATTAGTTGCAACCTTGGTTCAACGAATATTGTCAATTTAATGAGCAGCCCTGACTTTGGTAAATCAGTCCGCACAATGACTCGTGCATTAACTTTCGTCACCGATGCTTCTGAAATTGAAGTCGTTCCTTCAATTCAAAACGGCAATCGTCTCAACCATACAATCGGTCTTGGAGCGATGGGCTTACATACATTCTTTGCTAAAAATCAAATGGAATATGGTTCAGAAGAATCCTTGGACTTTACAGATATCTACTTCATGCTATTAAATTACTGGACTTTAGTGGAAAGTCATGCGATTGCAAAAGAAAGAAAAGAAGTCTTTCATAATTTTGAAAAATCGGATTATGCATCTGGAAATTACTTTGATCGTTATATCAATCAAGTGGTATTACCAAAAACTGAAAAAGTAAAAGACATTTTTAAAGATATCTTCTTACCTTCTGCAAGCGATTGGCAAGCTCTAAAAGATGCCGTAAAAAAAGATGGACTTTACCATCAAAATCGTTTAGCTGTGGCGCCAAATGGCTCTATTTCCTATATTAACGATACAAGTGCAAGCATTCATCCAATTACACGTCTCATTGAAGAACGTCAAGAAAAGAAAATTGGAAAAATTTATTATCCTGCGCCAAGTTTGTCAAACGATACACTCAAATATTATACGTCTGCTTATGACATGGATATGCGTAAAGTAATTGATGTTTACGCAACTGCACAAAAGCATGTGGATCAAGGAATGAGTTTAACTTTGTTCTTACGTTCAGAGATTCCTGAGGGCTTGTATGAGTGGAAAGACTCAACCACCAAGCAAACGACACGCGATTTAAATATCTTGCGTCATTATGCGTTCCATCAAGGAATAAAATCAATCTATTATGTACGTACGTTTACAGACGATGCAGAAGAAATTGGTAGTAATGCCTGTGAAAGCTGTGTTATTTAAGAAGGAATAGGAGGAGAAAAAGTGAATAATACGTATTATGAGGCAATCAACTGGAATGCCTTAGAAGATGTCATTGATAAATCAACCTGGGAAAAGCTAACCGAACAGTTTTGGTTAGATACACGTATCCCTTTGTCTAACGACTTAGACGACTGGAGAAAATTGTCTGATTTAGAAAAGAAAACGGTTGGGCTAGTCTTTGGAGGGTTAACTCTTTTAGATACTATCCAATCTGAAAATGGGGTAGAAGCCATTCGTTATGATGCTCGTACGCCGCATGAAGAGGCTGTTTTAAACAACATTCAATTTATGGAATCAGTTCATGCTAAAAGTTATTCTTCCATTTTCAGTACTCTGAATACTAAAGCTGAGATTGATGAAATATTCGCATGGACAAATACCAATGAATATTTACAAAAAAAAGCCAAAATTGTCAATGAAATTTATAAAACCGGTACTGCTTTAGAGAAAAAAGTGGCCAGTGTATTCTTGGAAACATTCTTATTTTATTCTGGTTTTTATACCCCACTTTACTACTTGGGCAATAATAAGTTACCCAATGTGGCTGAGATCATCAAGCTAATTATTCGCGATGAATCCGTACACGGAACCTATATCGGCTATAAATTCCAGCTAGGTTTTAATGAATTATCTCAAGAAGAACAAGAAAAAATGGAAGACTGGATGTATACCCTTTTATATGAACTCTATGAAAATGAAGAGAAATACACCGAACTTTTATATGATGACCTTGGTTGGACTGAGGAAGTCAAAACCTTCTTAAGATATAACGCTAACAAGGCTTTAATGAATTTAGGGTTGAATCCCCTCTTTCCTGATACTGCAAATGATGTCAATCCCATCGTGATGAACGGTATTTCAACGGGGACCAGTAATCATGACTTCTTCTCTCAAGTGGGAAATGGTTATTTACTAGGCAGTGTAGAAGCTATGAAAGAGGACGATTACCTCATCGGTGTACCTAAAGACACGCACTAGAATCTCCATAAAAAGGATGTAGAGCACAGAATGTTTCTGTGCTCTACATCCTTTTTTAAGCGCAACGCTAAAAACCACACTAGGAATGTGACTTCTGATGTGGTTTCTAACTGAATATTGCGCTATTTGAAATAATGTCTTGTTAGTTCAAGTGCCGTTTGTCTCATAAGCAACTGTCCATACTCAGATAAAATCTCTGGTGTGGTCTTTGTTTTTCTTGAAAACTCCAGTAGTTGCGCCTTCGCATCTTGAATTGCTTCTTCTGAAAGCTCATCAGTAAAGAATGTTACCTGTAAGAAGTATTCGTTGTTCATTTCGTACAAATTCGTTTGAACATTTTCAAGATAGACTTCTTTGGCTAATTGGACCATTTCTTCAAAACTAGCTAAACGAAAAACTTCTTCCGTATATTTTTTTTCGATGGTATCTTCATGCTCTTCAGTGGAATCTTCGGTTGCTTCTTTCATCATTTGACTTTTCACAAATTCCGTTAGCTCATCTGAATTCATCCCCTCAGAAAGCTCTGTGAGATTCATACCTTCACTTGTGCTGTTATTCTTACTAATAAATAACTCTAATCCATCTCGGTTGGGTAGCACTTGGAACGTAATCGCATCTGTTTCTTGAAATTGTTCCTCTACATCCACCTCTTCTAAGATACTGTAGAAAAAGCTCTCAATTTGTTTATGATTACCTAACAAATCCAAAAAAGTAATGCCACGCTCCGCTAAATCTTCATTCTCAATCAAAACACGGATAGTGTTCTCATTAATATGCTCCATTTCCATACTGCTACACCTCACTTTTTTAAACAATCTCTCTATTATTTATTAACTCTATAGCACCATTGTAGCTGAAAACGAAAAAAAGTAAAGAGAAAAACCCATAGAAATACCTCGCTCAAAAATAAGCGAGGCCTTTTTGTTTTTATGTTTCTAGAATCCAGCCATTAATTGTGCCTGGCGTAGTTCTAATGCTCGAACATCTCTAGGTAAGAAACGACGAATTTCATCTTCATTAAACCCAACTTGAAGACGTTTTTCGTCAATCATGATTGGACGACGTAATAATCCTGGATTTTTTTGGACAAGCTCTAAAAGATCTTGTAGTGGTAAATCATCTAAATCCATGTCTAGTTTTTGGAATACCTTTGAACGTGTAGAAATGATTTCTTCCGTTCCATCCTCTGTCATTTGCAAAATTGCTTTCAACTCACTAATATTTAGTGGCTCTGAAAAGATATTTCTTTCTGTGAAACGAATATCATGTTCTTGCAACCATGCACGCGCTTTACGACAAGATGTACAACTTGGAGAAGTATAAAGTGTTAACATAGGTATCACTCCTTCTTTATGTAATCTGCATCTAGAAATTTGGTACAGCAACTTAATCTGTAATCTCTATATTTATATTATAGCGCACTCTCATTTAAATTTCCATAGTTTTTCATAAATCTTTTTTATTTATTCCACAGAAAAGCATTGGTACTATCACTTTTATCAGTAACTTTAAACAAATTTAATTTCTGTATAAAATCTTCATATTTCGTTTAACTAAGATTCACATTAAAGTGATACAGTACTTAAAACGTGTCGTTGTTTCTTGAAATATCCCCTACATTTTCTCTTGATTTTTGCTATAATGAAAGAAAATGCATATAGTTAGGAAGTTTTGTGATAATGGAAACTATTTTCTCTGGAATTCAACCAAGCGGTACACCTACCATCGGAAATTACATAGGAGCAATGCAGCAATTTGTTGCACTACAAGAAGATTATGATTGTTATTTTTGCGTAGTAGATGAGCATGCCATCACCGTTCCTCAAGATCGCTTAAAATTGCGTCAACAAACCCTCAGTTTAGCTGCACTATACCTAGCAATCGGTTTAGACCCCAAAAAAGCAACAATCTTTATTCAATCAGAAGTCTCGGCTCATGCAGAGGCTGCTTGGATTGTTCAATGCAACACGACCCTAGGTGAGTTGGAGCGCATGACCCAATTCAAAGACAAGTCGCAAAAAACTGGGCGCACAGGCGTCAGTGCTGCGCTACTGACCTACCCTCCACTTATGGTAGCTGACATCGTCTTATACCAAACAAATCTCGTCCCAGTAGGCGAAGATCAAAAGCAACACTTGGAACTCACACGCGACTTTGTAATGCGTTTTAACCGTAAGTACGCTTCTGAAAGTCAGCCAATTTTGACCGTTCCAGAAGTAAAAATCCCCAAGCAAGGGGCCCGTATTATGAGTTTACAAGATCCTACCAAAAAAATGAGCAAATCAGATACAAATCCTAAAGGGTATATCTCCATGCTAGATGAGCCAGCCGTCATTCGTAAAAAAATTCGTTCAGCCGTGACCGACTCAAGCGGAAAAATCGAATATGATGTAGAAAATAAGCCGGGGATTTCCAACCTTTTAACGATTTTCTCTTCTTTTTCTGGTCAAACAATCTCCGAATTAGAAACGCGTTATCAAAATAGCGGCTATGGAGCATTCAAAGCAGACCTTGGCGAGGCGATTGTATCCGTCATGGAACCACTACAAGAAAAATATCATGAATTACTAAGCTCTGATGAGTTGCAAGACATCTTAGACATTGGTGCTGAAAAAGCTAATTTTGTCGCAGCTAAAACGTTAAGAAAAATGAAAAATGCTGTAGGTCTAGGACGTAAACCTAGAAAAATAAAGCGCTGAGTCTTCATTTGGCATTCTCAACCCCTTTGTGCTAAAATAAACTTAATCGAGAAATACTCGTAATTGGAGGCGACATAAATGAGTGAACAACCAACAAAATCAAACGACACAAATGCTTTGTTGACACAAAAACTAATTGATAACCGTACAATTTTAATCTACGGAGAAATTACGCAAGAACTAGCAAAAGAAGTTTCCAGTCAGTTGTTATTACTTGAATCGATTAATGACGAACCGATTAAGATTTTTATTAACAGTCCTGGTGGTCATGTGGAATCTGGCGACACCATCCATGACATGATTCAATTTGTAAAACCTGATGTATACGTGATTGGTACAGGTTGGGTAGCTAGTGCAGGGATTACGATTTATTTAGCCGCACAAAAAGAACATCGCTACAGCTTACCAAACACGCGCTACATGATTCATCAGCCAGCAGGTGGTGTTCAAGGGCAAAGTACTGAAATTCAGATTGAAGCCAAAGAAATTGTTCGTATGCGTGAGCGTGTAAATCGTATTATTGCTGAAGCTACTGGACAAACGTATGAAAAAGTCTCAAAAGATACCGATCGTAACTTTTGGTTAGGTGTAAATGAAGCCAAAGACTATGGCATCGTGGATAAAATTATTCGAACTACAGACGAAGTAGGCAAATAAGCCGATTCATTTGCAAAAACCCTCCCATACAAAGTGGAAATCCCTTTGTATGGGAGGGTTTTTAGTTTCTGTTCCTTGATTTAAAGGCTCGCTTAATGCTATCAAAAAAGCCAAGAGATTGAACCATATGGCTAGGCTCTACATAATTGCGTATCCCCTTCAGTACTTTTTTTGGTTGCTTTGAAGAAAAAGTAAACGTCCCTTGCTTTTTAGTTTGAAGCGCATAACGTGGAATCCATCTCCCTTTAAACATCACAGAAGCAACCACATAGTCGACCTCTTCCCATGGAATTTGAATAAATTTATGTACATCACGATTATTATAAAACTCAAAGCCATTGTTTCCAATCATGATTTTCCCATAGTCTGTTAAACCAGTAAATGCTGTGGCGTCCATGACCAAGTCAACTTTTGTATTTAACGATTGTACCATTTCAATTCTCCTTTCTTTTTTATTATGCTTTTATTTTCATTTATTTAGCGAATAAAAGCAGTCTTTCATCCTTATTTTGCAAAAGGAGAGAAAAGACTGCTTTTTACTACTATAATTGGTTCAATTATAAAAGACCCACCACATGACCTAAAACCCCAACTACAAATAATCCTAAAATGATAACAATCGGACTAACTTTTTTCTTCAGTAAGAACATGCAGAAGAATGTAAGTAAAAGTGCCGCTAGCCCTGGGATAAGCTGATCTAAGTTATTTTGTAAAGTTGTTACTTTTGTATTCGATAATGCCAGACCCGAGTTTACTTGTTCAAAAGCTTTTTTAAGACCTTCTCCTCCGGTAGGGAGTTTATCCCATTCGATATAAGCACCCTTATCTAATTTGACTTCTGAAACAATTGGTAAAAATTTAATTGACACCCACCGTTGCACAAGAGCAGCTAGTACAAACATCCCTAAAATGGAAGCACCTTTCGTGATGTCCTGTAAGACTCCCCCTGATAAATCATCGGTAATTTTAGACCCTGCTTTATAACCAAATTCTTGTGTATACCACATAAATGCCCAACGAATAAGATTCCATGCCACAAAGAAAATAATCGGACCTAAGACATTTCCTCCCATGGCAAGGGATGCACCAAGAGCACCAAGCATTGGTCTAACAGTAAACCAAAACACTGGATCCCCCACACCTGCAAGTGGCCCCATCATCCCAACTTTTACCCCTTGAATCGCCACATCATCTACTGGTGCTCCATTAGCGCGTTCTTCTTCTAGTGCTAATGTTACACCCAAAACCGGTGACGCGAGGTAAGGATGGGTATTAAAGAACTCTAAGTGGCGTTTTAAAGCCGATGAACGATCTTCTTTTGTTTTATATAATTTTTTAATTGCGGGAATCATGGAAAAGGTCCAACCACCATTTTGCATCCGTTCATAATTCCATGAACCTTGTAAGAAAGTGGAACGTAGCGCCACCGCTAACCGATCTTTTTTGGTTAAATGTATTTTATTTGCCATTTTTCTTTTCCTCCTCAAACCTTAATAGTCGTTCAAAATATCATCAAGTGGATCTCCTGTGTTGCCTCCACCATTATTTGAAGAGCCACCCATTTTAGAGAGGTTCAAATAAATAAGTGCTAGTGCAACCCCAAGTGCGCCAAGTGCAATCAACGTTAATTGTGTAATTGCCGCTACTACAAATCCGATAATAAAAAATGGCCATACTTCTTTTGTTGCCATCATATTGATTACTAAGGCATACCCCACAGCTACAACCATTCCCCCACCAATTGCCATTCCTTCGGTTAACCAAGTAGGCATTGACTCTAAAAAATTTTGAACAGTTTGTGCTGGAATAAATAAAAGTGCTGCTGCTGGAATAGCAATCCGGATTCCTTGCATACACACAGCTAATATGTGAAGCAACTCAATTTTTTTAATGTCTCCTTTTTCTGCAGCTGCATCCATCAAATGAACGATTGGAACAGCTAATGTCCGAACAATCATCGTTAGAAAAAGACCGGCAACTGCAAGCGGTACCGCGATAGCAATGGATGACGTCACGGCATCCTTTACTGTAATATTTTGGGCCCCCAGTGCTTTGACTAAAATAATCGCAGAAGCAACTGCTGCAAGAGCTGCATCTGGTGCAACTGCTGCGCCAATATTGGCCCAACCAAGTGCAATCATTTGAAGTGTTCCTCCCAAAATAACGCCAGCCGTTAAATGCCCCGTTACAAGACCGATTAATGTACAGGCAATCAAGGGTTGATGAAACTGAAATTGATCTAATATTCCTTCCATACCAGCTAAAAATGCAATAAATATAATGAAAATAATTGATAGAACTGACATAATACCCCTCCTATTTCAAGCTTTTTATGTTTAACTGCGTGCAAACTCATTTTTCGCTTTTTTAAGTAATTCATTCATATTTCCTTTAGAATCATTAGGAACTTTTCGTACATCAAATTCGATCCCTTTGTCTTTCAACTTTTCAAAAGTCTCAATATCTTCTTTGCCCATCGATAATACTTTGTTTACGACAACTTTCCCTACAGAATGTGCCATTGATCCAACATTGATTGTTTTAAGCTCCACTCCAGCTTCAACCACGCGTAAAACATCTTCTGGATTTTCAAACAATAGTAATGCTTTTGTACCACCAAAACGTGGATCCTTCGAAATCTTAATTAGCTTTTCAATTGGTATTACATTCGCCTTCACGCCGGGAGGTGCAGCTTGTTCAATTAACTTTTTCCGTAACTCATCCTTCGATACACCGTCCGAAACAACAATAATTCGTGTTGGTAAAGTTGATTTGGTCCACGCAGTTGCAACTTGACCGTGAAGCAGCCGAGAATCAATCCGCGCTAGTACAAAGGTGATTTTTCCTTCTCCAACAACAGTGCCCTCGGGTATACTTCCATGCTTTACAACTCCACTTGTTGAGTCCTCACCCGTAGCAGGTTGCCCTAAACTCTCCGGCAAAACCTTTATCCCAACTTTTGCTTCTTTTAAAATATGCGTCGCAATTACGTGCGCTGAGTCCATCGACAGACGTGAGGCATACGTTTCAATTAGCATCGGTAAATTTAAACCGCTTACAATTGCACGTGAAGCCTTTTGTTCTTCGACTAAAGCACTCGCTTGATTAAATGGAGTTCCTCCCCATAAATCAACTAAAAATAGTACTTGCTCTCCTTCAAATGAGGCAATCGCCTGTTCCATTTTTTTACGAATATTTTCAGGCCCTTCACTCGGCAAAAGAGTCACTGCTGCAACATTTTCTTGTTCTCCAAAAATCATTGAACCAGATTGCTTGATCCCACTTGCAAATTCACCATGACTCGCAATTATAATGCCTACCATGTGGAAATCCCTCCTAATAAATTTATTCTTTTTTTGTTTGTAACTCAGACATTGTTGAAGTAGTCACTTTTCAAAACATACCAATTTTAAAAAATAATCATAAAAAATAAAAATAAATGGCAACGATTGGTATTTTGACGCTTAACTTTTTTGTCTTTTTACTAATAAAGACTGATTTAATCCCTAATGTCTCCTTTCTGGAATCAAAAGTAGTTGATTCGTAAACTTTTCTCATCCTTGTTCATTATACACTCGGATTAATTTAATCGTCAATCATCTCCAACTGTTTGTTAATATTTATCTAAGCGTTCTTCCATTTTTTCTATTTTTCTAATAAAAAAGAGTAGAAAATAATTTCTACTCTGATATTAACTAAAAAACTAGTAAAGCAAAGAAACAAATTCTTCTGCTTCAATATTTCCAAAATATTTTTTTAAATCTATCGTTTCTACCACCGTACGGATGGCCTCTTTTTCATATTTTGTATTTTGAAGGATGGATTCCACATCTTTGATTTCACCAAGTCCAAAAAAATCACCAAAAATTCGGATATCTTGAATCATTCCATGCTCAACATTCATTTTGACTTCAATAGAACCGATTGGGAAACGTTTGCGCCTTGAAAGATCAAAAGCTGGAGACTTTCCGTAATTCCAATCCCAATTATTGTAATAGTCGTTGGAAATTTGATGAATTTTTTGCCAATCTTTTTCTGTCAATTGATACATTTTCACTTCACTTTTATCGTTAACCTTAAAAATTTTGAGCAAGATATCATCACGAAAATCTTTCGTAGTCATCATTTGATGTCTATCAGAAAGAAATGGTTTGATATTCGTTACCCGAGAACGAATCGATTTGATTCCTTTTGATTCAATTTTATCCTTGCGAACCTTTAGCGCATGAACAACCTCATTGATATCACTATCAAACATAATTGTGCCGTGTGCAAACATTCTCCCATTCGTTGAATACATTGCATTTCCAGAGAATTTTTTATCTTTAATGACCAAATCGTTTCGTCCCTTAAGCTCTGCATCTTTCACACCCACCGCATGTAATGCTTCTATAATTGGTTGTGTAAACTTAGCGAAATCTCTAAAAGAATTGCCATCATCTGGCATAATAAAACTGAAATTCAAGTTGCCAAAGTCATGATATACCGCTCCCCCACCACTTAGGCGGCGTACTACATGAATTCCTTTTTCTTCTACGTACTCTTTATTAATTTCCTCAATCGTATTTTGATTTCTTCCTATAATAATCGAAGGTTCATTGATATAAAATAATAAAATGGGTTCATCCAGAGGCATTTCTTTTAATAGATAAGTTTCAATAGCCAAATTAATTCTCGGATCAGTTCCCTCTTCATTGGACACAAAAATCATTCTTCTTCCTCCTTCAAATCTCTAAGACTAAGTGCGTATCGGCAAGAATCACCGGTATTTGATGTTGACTCGCTTCTTCCGCTTGGATTTTTAACAGCTGTAAATCACCGGTCTGAGGCAGATGTGTCAAAACCAACTTTTTTACATCTGCTGCATATGCGATTTCACCTGACTCTTTGGAGGTAAAATGCGCATGATGCTTTTCGTTTCCTTCAAACAAATACGTGTCGGCCATAAAGACATCCGCTTCTCTTGCAAATTCTTTGAAACCTTCTAAATAGCCAGAATCTCCAGTAAACACAAAAATTTTACCTGATTTTTTTTCTTTAAAGCGCATGGCAAAACAGGGTACAGGATGAATCGTTCTCATAAAAGTGATTTCAAACGGACCAACGGTTATGCAATCGGACTCTTTATAAGGATAGCCTTGAGAAATTCCTTTCATGGTTAAATCATTAAAATGAAAAGCATCTTCTGTATGACCATAAATAGGAAGGATTGGAACCTGTTGCTTCCCACGAGGCATCAACTGACGATAATATTGTAAAACCCCTAAATCTGCAATATGATCATGGTGATAATGGGAAAGAATTACTGCATCCAATGTGAGCGGATCTACTACTTTTTCCAGTGCTACTAATGAGGCGCTACCAGCATCTAATAATAGATGATACCCATCCGACTCTAATAAATACGAACTGGTTCCTTTATTTTGGTAAGGAAAGCCACCCAAATAACCTAAAACCGTAACTTTCATTTCTGTCATCCTTTCTTTTACATATACTTTAAGAGACAACTACAAGAAAAAGCAATAAAAAACGCTTTCCTATTAGCAGACACCGCTCGAACGCTAATTTTTAAAGATTTTTTTCATACAATTTTGTTTTTAGTCAAAAGAGCGTAATTCTGCTACAACCTCTTTATTTAATCTTTTAACAACCTCTGTCACAAGTCTAACCGTATTCAAATAATCCTCTTCATGAATAACGGAAGTATGGGAGTGTAAATAACGTGTTGCTACGGTAATTGCAAGTGAAGGAATCCCGTTCCTACTCAAATGTTGTTGACCTGCATCTGTCCCACCACCTGTAATAACTGTATATTGGAACGGGATATTTAGCTCCTCTGCAACACCAATCACAAAATCTCTCAGTTTACGATGAGGAATCATAGAAGCATCATAAATCAAAATCTGCGGTCCTTTTCCTAAAATTGAATCTGCTTCTTTTTGGGTCATCACTGGTGTATCTCCTGCTGTTCCAGTATCTAGTGCAAAGGCAATATCAGGATTGACCATATGGGTACTTGTTCGAGCACCACGTAAGCCAACTTCTTCTTGAACATTGCTTCCCGCGTATAAAGTATTCGGATGCCCTTCTTTCGCTAAATTTTCTAAAACTCTCAGTGATATAGCCGTACCAATACGGTTATCCCAAGCTTTAGCTAATAGATACTTTGAACCATTCAAACGTCTATATTCAATAGATGGGGTGATCATATCACCTGGTTTTATCCCCCACTTTGCTGCTTCATTTTTGCTGGTCGCACCAATATCAATAAACATGTCCGCAATATCATACGGTTTTTTTCGTGCTTCTACTGAAAGAACATGTGGCGGCTTTGATCCGATGACTCCATGAATAATTTCACCTGCACTGGTCTTGATTTCAACCTGTTGAGCAAGCATGACTTGTCCCCACCAACCTCCAAGTGTTTGAAATTTTATAAATCCTTGTTCTGTGATATTGGTTACCATAAAGCCAACTTCATCCATATGTCCCGCAATTAAAATAGCAGGTTCATCAGGCTTGCCACTACTTTTAGCCATGACGCTGCCTAATCCATCGTAGAGGACTTCATCAGCAAAAGGTCGTGCATATGAGACAAAAAGTTGCCGAACTTCCTCCTCATTCCCTGGTACTGCTTTTGCAGCTGTTAATTTTTTTAAAAGTAATTCTTCTTTTTCCTCCACCAAATTCACTCCCTCAATTACTTGTCCAAGTTATTATAGCACTTTTTTTTTACTAAAAAAAAGAAATAAGGTATGAAACAAAAGTAAAAGCTTACTTTCATTTCACACCTTAGATTGCGACAAATACTCGCAACTAATACTTCCAGCCACACCGTTTAGTTATCAGAATTAGAGGTTAGCGTTTCTGGATTTTTCATTTGCCACTCTTTAGATAAATAATACGATTTGATTGTGTATTGAGGCGTAGTCTTTGCCTTTTGACTAAGAAATGGATTGATTTGTTTGTCTAATGTCAACCAGCCACGCCAGCCTAAATGAATCGTATCATTCATAAAGTATTTTGAATCCTTATACTGGTGTAAATCAGCGACGTTATTAAACCCTTGGTCATTTAGCTGTGTTTTAATTTTAGTTGCAAATTGATCCAGCATCTCTTGCGAAAGTCCCGTATAATCAGACCACTTCCCATTCACTGGAGGGATAACGAATAACACATCCATTTTTAACTTAGCAAACTCATCTAATACTAATTGAAAATCTGCAAATTCTTTAGAGTAGCGATAGTCATAGTCCGCTTGAGAATTTTTCAAAGAATTTTCAATTGGTTCAATCCGTTTCGAATAGAAGCTATTATTTAGCTCGTAAGGATTGTTGTTTGCTAGTTTTTTCCCTTGAGCATACGCTAACATATCTAACTTATCAAAATTATACGTAGTAGGTAAAGCCTTCATAGATTTCCGAATTTCGTTTTGCTTGCTAATTAAGCCTAAGCGGCCAAACAAGTCATCTTCACGACTGAAGATGTTCAGCTTTAGCGCACATTCATCCTTTTGGCTTTCCGTTAGCTCTTCTCCGTTTTTCACTTGCTCCATCATTGTCTTTAGCGATGTATCTTGATTTACGCTAGAAAACGTTAGCAGTCTTTCTGCGTAATAAGAAGCATTTTTATCCACCTGTTTTAGATTTAATAACCATTGATAGGTTTGTAATGGCGAAAAGTAAAGCGAAAACATTTCTTTTTTTATGCCTTTTTTTACAAACCATTGTGGTGAAATGACAAAAACCGCTTTTTTCCCTTTCAGCTCTGAGCCCATAGAGCTAAGCATCGAAAATTGGGACAATGACTGCGTACCCGCAGCCCCTAATAAGAAGGGGCGATAATTTCTGTGATACTTTTGCGCCAAGACAGACGGGTGAAACGAGTCAATCCGACTCAATTCTGATGAGCCGAAAAATGGCACATATTTTTCACTTTGCATAGCTTCATTTTTTATAATATTTCCTTTAATCACATTAATAGACATCGATGTAGCAGCTTTTTCTAGTGTATCAGAACTAACTGTGTTTCCAATTTTTGTTGGAGAAAACAAGATAATCACTAGAATGACCACAGCCAGCACAAACGGTCCTAATGCACTAAAGATTTTTTTAGCAAAACTCATGATTGTAAAGCTTCAACTTGGTTGATAATTTTTTGTGGTGTTGCCCACTCTACGCGGTCAAATTCTGAGACAGGCACATTAACTTCGCACTTGCTTTCAAGTTCAATTAAAAGTTGAACGGTTCCAAGGGAATCCAGTAACCCTTCTTCAAAAATGTCTACATCTAAATTATCTTTCACTTCATCTGTTCCAGTAAGTTCTTCTAATATGTCTAATACGATTTCTTTTGTGTTCATTTGGCTCAACCTTTCTTTTATCCATAAATTATCTCATTGGAAATCCAATCAACGTTCCTATAAATCCTGAAAAAATCAAAAAACTAAAACAAACAGCATGGAACGTAATAAAAATAGCAAATGCCTGTGTAAACTTATTACTTGGAATTTGTTCTTTGTGTTTTTTCTTAAATCGTAACCAAGCATCATTGATGCAAATCAGTAGCGCATGGTACAAACCATATACAATATAATACCACGTTAGCCCATGCCAAACACCCATCAATAAGAATAAGGCAAAGTACCCTACGTTAGAGGTCGTGATCCGACTCTTAAATACTTTTTTCTTCATAAGAGTAAACATCAAGCGCATATACACATAATCTCTAAACCAAAAAGAAAGTGACATGTGCCATCTATTCCAAAATTCTTTAATATTTGGGCTTAAAAACGGCTTATTGAAGTTAATAGGTGTCTCATAACCCATCAAGTAGCTTGTTCCTACTGCAAATAAACTATACCCTGCAAAATCAAAAAATAGATACAAACTATAAACATACATGTAAGCTAAAACACCTAGTGAAACACCACCTTGATTGATGGCAAACTCTTTGACATACGGCAAGAGCTGGGCGCCTAAAATGTAGCCTAATATATATTTGTACAGGCATCCTAGGAAAATATTGTGGATTCCTTTGCTTAACAGTTCAAAATATTTATTTTGAGTGGGAGCAGTTGTCAACTCTTTTTCAAAGCGACGGTACCGATCAATCGGCCCCGAAGAAATTGTTGGAAAAAAGATTAAAAATTGAATGTAACGTCCAATATGAAATTCCTTGATAATTCCATCACGAATCTCCATAATCATTTGCACTGCTTTAAATGTCAGATATGAAATGCCCAAAAACCCAATAAATGTTGGATTAATTTGCCAAATAGGTGCAACCTTTACAATAACTAATGGTGCAATCCCAGCAAGCACTGTACCATAAAAGACCCAAGAATTATTTTTCTTTTGCCTATAGCGGAAATACGCCGCTCCAAGTAGCACTTGCCAAACAACATATAAAATAATCGCAATTCCTTGGAAACGATTCACTCCGCCAAAACTAATGTAAAGAAAGAAGAGTGTCACTAAATTTTGATACCAAATGATCCTTTTTCCTCTTAATAACTGAATAATAATTGGAATAAACGCAATGGCAATATAGATAAAATAAACAGGTGATTCATAAGGTGTTAAAAATTTCATCCAGAATTCACCTCATTGATCAAACCTTTACGATCAATTTTGCCATTTTGAGTCATTGGCAAACTTTCTACATAAACAAATTTTTGAGGAATCATATAGTCCATAACTGTTTCAAGTAACTCCGCTTTTATGGCTTTTGTCAATTGATAGTCTTTTTCAAAAGAATTAGCATGTGGTACTACAAATGCAACTAGTTGTTGTACTTTATGTTCCTGATACTTTGGTACGACCACCGCTGCTTTTACATAGGATACTTCTGCCAAGTGATGATCGACGTCTTCCAACTCAATGCGGTACCCATGTAGTTTGACTTGAAAGTCCATTCTTCCTTTGTAGTAAAGCAGCTCTTCTTTTAATACTCCCGCATCACCAGTCCGGTATGCAGGTTGTCCGTCCAAGCTAAAGAATGCTTCCGCTGTTTTTTTGGGGTTGTTAAGATAACCTTTTGAAACACTTGGACCAGAAATAATAATTTCACCAATTTCGCCTTCTGGAAGTAGCTCTCCTGCTTCACTCATAATCGAAATCTTTGTATCACTTTTAACTTTTCCGATAGGTAAGCGACTATTTTCTTCCAAGACAGAAGGGGTAATTTTAACAGAAGTAACCGCTACGGTGGCTTCTGTCGGACCATACGTATTATAAATTTGAGCTTTCGGGAAACGATTTAACAGCTTTTCAGCCGTAGTTGGAGTTAATTCTTCCCCACAAAATAGAAAGTGGGTGATTGAAGTCATAGTTTCACCACTAAAGCGTGGATCCATCAAACAAATATCCGCAAAAGAAGGGGTTGAAACCCACACATTGAGATTCAACTCCGGTAACACTGTAAATAATTGCTTAAAATCATTGATTACTGATTTTTCTAATGGAGCTAAAGACCCGCCTGATAAAAGCGCTGGATATACATCCATCACGGATAAATCAAACGAATATGGTGCTTGGGATAAAAATCTTGCTGCTCTAGGCAAATGAAAATCTGCTAGCATCCAATGGGTATAACTTCCAAGATTATCATGGCTAATTTGTACGCCTTTAGGAACACCTGTTGTCCCTGAAGTGAAAATAATATAAAAATTTCCTTCTTTTTTTACATAATGCTCTGATCCCCATTCATTTGGACCTTGCGTCATTTTTTTAATGGCTGTTCGAGTGAAAATATTTTTTCGTTCTTTTCTTAACGGCCATTCTTCTAGTGACAGGATGGCAGAATAGTCTGCTGCTTTGGCAATCAGCTCCACTCTATCAGACGGTGTGTGTGCATCAATTGGGATGTACGCATGTCCGGATTTGACACATCCAAGAAAACAAATCAACATTTCAAACTCTAATCCACCAAAAACAATCACTGGATTTTTATCTGGACATTGCTCATGTAGTTTTCTTGCCACAGCATCAGAACAATCTTTCAGCTCTCTATAAGTATAGCTTCGCTCATTGTTTTCAAAACAGATACGATTTGGATCCGTAATCGCCCAATAATCAATCTGTTCAATGATTGAATTATTCTTCATACATTTTCTCATATTTTTACTCCTTAAAATTCATTGTAAATAAATTTAGACCCACCTACATGGCTAAAATGATAGAGATAAACTAGGGCTAGTAATATAACTAGATAAAAGACTGTTTTTCCGGCAAAGCCTCCCCAGAATACTAGTTTGTCATTTTTTAGTAATTTTTTCATTTTCAAGATCCCCCTATCTTTAAAATGTTCATCTAAATTCTACCTTATTGTCTTAGCTTTATAACTAGGACTTACGACGTATTTTTTCTCTTTCTCATTGAATAACCTTATTATAAACGTCTACAAAGCTCTTCTCTACAACAATTACTTACAATTTTCCACTCTCATCTAACAGTTTTGTCACATAAAGCCTTTTCACACAAAATTAGCGCATAAACTTTCATTTAATACGCTAATTTTTCTCAATAATACTGACGTACATCCGAACTGTAACAAAGTAATACAAGGTATATAAGACAAGCAGCAACCCACAGGATAAGTATACAAGCATATAACTAATAGTTGGATAGAGCATCGTGAGTAATTTTAGAGCAAATACCGCATCTAAAACAGCAATAACCATCGGTGCAAAGAATATAACCAGCATCTGCTGTGAAATACTTCTTTTAATGATTTTATTTGAGACACCTAGCTTCCTCAATACTTGATAGGTCTCCCTTTCTTCCTCAGCCTCTGAAAGCTGTTTCAGCATAATAATTGTTGCTGTTGCTATCATGAATACAATCCCTAAGAACAACGAAATATATACCAAAATTCCACTACTAGACTGCATGCTTCTAAGCGTAGGATAACGTATTCGGTAGCTAGAACGCGTGTACACTGTTCCCTTAACCGTATTTAATTCATTTTTTGTCCCACTTTGAATGTTCCCCACGACCTGTTTGTCTTTTATCTGTAATGTAGAAACAAGACTAACTTGTTGATTAGAAATGGTGTCTGTAATCTTCTTCACCAAGTCTCGACTATGGTTTTCGTCTGTTATATTAAATTGAGTTAAGCTAAAAGCATTTGCTCCATTCAAATGTGTGTAAAGAGCATCACTCACGACAAACACAGAATTGCTAAATCCCAAAAATTCTGAGTCAAACAAAAAGTTTTGCTGTGTATCACTTCTTTTGATCTCTATAGGATGCTGGTCCATTATTTGTACTGTTTCGTCCGTACTGATATTTTTAATTTTGGTAAAAGCTCTAGGGAGATTGGTCAACTCCACAAAGTGATTCCATTGCTTCAAATGAATGGTTCTTAATTTTTTTTTCCCTCGTTTGGCCTGATTGTAATTAGACTCGGATATCACGGATACCAATGAATTGCTATCCCCAAATATATTAGAATTCACAGTCACTCCTGCTACTTTAAGTTTAAGCGTACTTACCTCTTCAATATCGTGAGCAACTTCCATTCCCGTGATGACTTTTTCCACTTTGGGATACAGATTGGAAGAAACCGTATAGGCAGTTGGTGCAGCCATTTCGACCTGTGTAATCCCGTAGCTATAAGCCGCTGCGGAGGTTCCAATGTACGTCAAAGCAGTCCCACAAAGCGTGGCAATCGTTGCCAAGGTTGTAGCATTTTTACGCAGATGAACTTTCATATTGCTGATGCTAATCATAGCTAAATTACTGTAATAAATTGACGATATATTTTCAAAGATCTCCAAGATAATCCGAATAAAATTGTGAAAAAATAGGTAGGTTCCTAGCACACATGCACTCAGAATATAGATTGGAACACCAATCATAAAGAAAACTGCTTGATTGTCATCTTGAATCATAAATACAAGTTGAAAAAAATTGTTTGCAATAAGATACCCTGAAATAAGCAACAAAACACCTAAAATCCCAAAAAACCAGGTGAAAAAGCCAATCTTTTTATAGCGATTTTTACTTTTTTCTCCGTGAAACAATCCTACCAGTTTATTTTTATAAACCGTTCGAACATTTTTCATTGAAACCAATACTAAAATAGTCAAAAAAATGAGGCACGTACGCAGAATTGCTATAGGAGAAAACAAGATTCCCCCGGCTATCTCTAGATTCATCGATTTAATCAGAACCATTGAAAATAGCTTTGAAAATAAAATTCCCATAAGCAAGCCTATGCCCAAACTGGCTAAGCCAATCACAAAATTTTCAAAGAAAAAGAGCAAGCCAATTTGGAGCTTTCGCATTCCAAGTATCTGGTACAACCCCATTTCTTTGCGCCTTTGCTTCATAAAAAAGTTGTTTGCGGTAATCATAAAAACAATAATAAACAGAATAATGATAATCAATGAACTTTTGAGCGCAGAACCAATTCGTTGATCCGCAATGGACTTGTTCACAAGATGCTTGTCCACACTCATCGCCGCAAAACTATAATAAACCATTACTGAAAAAGACATGCTTGCAAGATAAAGAATATAAGCTCTTGATTTAGATCGAATGTTTTTCTTTGCTAAATCAAATAATCTCATGTTCGACTCCTCCTCCAATTGCCGCTTGCATTTCAATAATTTTCGCAAAAAACTCTTTGCGTGTCCCATTTCTGACAATTTCAGAGAAAATCTCTCCATCTTTTATAAACAAAATCCGCTGACAATAGCTTGCTGTAAAAGCATCATGCGTCACCATTGCAATGGTCACTTGCTCTTCTTGATTCATCTTGACCAAATGTTGTAGGAGCTCTGTCGCAGATTTTGAATCAAGAGATCCTGTTGGTTCATCTGCAAAAATCAGCTGTGGATGAACAATGAGTGCCCTAGCTGCTGCGACTCTTTGTCTTTGTCCCACCGAGATTTCTTCCGGAAATTTTTTCAACAAATGATGAATACCCAAATTTTTGGTGACGTGCTCTAGACGTTGAAACATCTCTTTACTTTTCTTTCTATCTAGGGCAAGTGGCAACAAAATATTATCTTGAACATTCAAGGCATCCATCAAATTAAAGTCTTGAAAAATAAACCCTAGTTCTTTTCTCCTGAACTCACTCATCTTGCGGTCTTTCATCTTGGATAAATCAATCCCACTAATCTTGATACTCCCTGATGTCGGTTTATCAATACTTGACATCAAATTCAGTAACGTCGTCTTTCCCGCACCACTTGGTCCCATAATTCCAAGAAAGTCACCCTTATCAACTGTGAACGAAATATTTTCTAGCGCTCGATATTGGCTCACTTTCCGTCCATATATTTTCGATATATTTTCTACTTCAATTATTTTTTTCAATTAGGCTTCATCCTCTCCTATCTTATTTATTGTACCAACTTTTTTTCTTAGATAACATGCAAAATACTTACAATTTAAATGGTAAGCTTACAAAACTGTCACTTTCTATTAAAAAAAAAGACAAAACTTACCAATTGTATTGGTTTTTTCGAGTGAATTTTGTTACGATATCCATATAATGTCTGGGGGTAGGAGTGAAAAATGTTTAAAATTATGATTGTGGAAGATGAGCAAACCATTCGCGAAGTACTCAGCGAATCGTTACAAAAATGGAAGTTTGAAACCGTTGAAATTACTGATTTTCAAAATGTTTTAAAAACTTTCGTAAGTGAACAGCCTCACCTAGTATTACTAGATATTAATCTACCTGTTTTTGATGGTTTTTACTGGTGTCAGCAAATTCGTGAAAGTTCTAAGGTCCCAATTATCTTTATTTCTAGCCGTAATACCAATATGGATATGATTATGGCTATGAACATGGGTGGAGATGATTTTATCAACAAACCATTTTCTATCGATATCCTAATTGCCAAAATCAATGCTCTACTAAGAAGGACTTACAATTATATCGAGCGCTCCAATGAAGTAATGGAACATAATGGTATTTTACTAAATGTTGAAAATAGCAGTATGCAAATCAATGATGAAATTATTGATTTAAGTAAAAATGAATACAAACTACTTTTCCATCTTATGAAAAACCATGGCAAAATTTTAAGTCGTGAAAAACTTTTACGCGCCTTGTGGGATGATGAACGTTTCGTAGATGACAATACTTTAACAGTAAATATTAACCGTTTAAGGAAAAAAATTGAAAACGCCGGCATCCATAATTATATCGAAACAAAAATCGGCCAAGGATATATTGTGCCTTAGAAAGGAAGCTAAAAAATGTCATTTTTGCACTATTTAAAAGACCAAGCTACTATGATTATTTTTTGGCTAATCTGCATTTTCTTAACGGTCTTAATTTTCTGGTTAACGCCTGATTTTTCCCTACCATTTACCTCTTTACTCTACATTTTTCTATTACAATTTGCTTTTCTTGTGGCTTTCTTAACTTTTTCTTACATAAAACGTTATCCTTGGTGGAAAACTCTTGGAAATGAACAGGTAGAAAAAGAAATTTCTATTTTACCACTCAATGTTGCCGTAACCAATGAACAAAAACTAGCTCAGCAAACGATCAATGATCTCATAGATAAACATCATAGCAGCTTAGAAACTATTTTACATGCACAACAAGAGCAAAAAGATTTTATTGACAGCTGGGTCCACGAGATTAAAGTGCCACTCGCAGCAATTCAGCTGATAATTGAAAATATTTCAGATGACATCCCTGAAAAAAATCTATACCAACTTGAAAATGATTTGCAAAAAATTAATAGTTATGTGGAACAAGTCCTTTATTTTTCTAGGCTAGATAGTTTTTCTAAAGATTATTTAATTCAGGAACACTCTTTAAAATCCATCATTTACCCGACCATCAGACAGTCCGCAAACTACTTTATTCAACATCAACTCCATTATTCCGTGTCTGGAGAGGATTATGAGGTGTTAACAGATCCAAAGTGGCTTGCTTTTATCTTAGAACAAATTATTAGCAATGCTATTAAATATACTGAAGACGGTGGTTCTATTACTTTTGATATCTCAAAAAATGAACGTGGAGTTTGGCTTGCCATTCAAGATACTGGGATTGGGATCCCCTTAGAGGACCAACGGCGAATTTTTGATAAAGGATTTACTGGTCAAAACGGGCGAAATTTGAATCAACATGCGACTGGCTTAGGCTTATATTTAGCAAGAAATTTAGCTGGAAAGCTAGGTCATAGTATCTATGTCGACTCCGAAGTTGGAACAGGAACCACTATTCGCATTCTCTTCCCTTTCTTAACTTATTACACCGAGGCAGATGAAGAAAGCTTATTATAGACGTTATTCTCCAATAAAGCAGTAAAGACTTGAAAAAAACTAGTCATTCGTTTTTTTCAAGTCTTTTTTTAGATGAGTTTATTTTTTGCTATCTGCTCATAACTTTCCTGTGCATCTGTACATCTAGTCCAAAAAATAGCTTTATTTTGGGCTAATGACTCTGGGACATCCAAGATTCTCTGATTCGAACTGCCCCTAAATTGTAAATTTAAATTTCGTTTACTTAGCTCAAAACGACCATCTACAAGTACGTCTAGTTCCCCTAGCAACTTTTTTTTATCTTCCGTATCTAAAAGCAATTCCTCAAACGTGTATCCCGACCAAGACCAAATGTCTTTTGTGTGCCCAAACTCTTGGCGGATACGGCGAACTAGTTGCAAACATACCTTTGTATTTAAAAAGGGTTCTCCTCCAAGCAATGTCAATCCTTGAACATATGATTGACTCAAATCTTTGATAATCCTATCTTCCAATTCTTTAGTATAAGGTTTCCCGTATTTGAAATTTTGAACTGCTTTATTGAAGCACCCCTCACAAGCAAACAAACAACCACTCACATAAATGCTACAACGAACACCTTCCCCATCAACAAAGTTAAAAGGTTTGTAATCTGCGATATAGTCATGACTGTAATCTTTAGCGACCCATTCTTTAGGTTTTGGATTACGCACATTTTCGCCTTCTTTCTATTTATCACCAGTGATTCCAACGAACCTTATTTCATGTGTTTTTTTCTAGAAGAGATTTCTTGATGACGACCATGGACCATTGGACGTGCCTGTGGATTCCCAAGATATCCACAGGTTCTTTTGACAACATCACAAGTTTTAGGATCATCATTGCCACAACTTGGGCATTTAAAACCGCGTTCAGTTGGTTCAAAATCGCCATCATATCCACAATCATAACAATGATCAATCGGAGTGTTGGTTCCTAAATACCCAATTTTATCGTAGGCAAAATCCCAAACAGCTTCCAAAGCTTTAGGATTTTGTTGCAAGACTGGATATTCACAATAATGTATGAAGCCTCCCGAACAATACTTTGGATACTCTTGTTCGAACGCTAGTTTTTCAAAAGGGGTTGGGTTTTTTCTAACATCATAATGGAAACTATTTGTGTAATATTCTTTATCTGTGATGTTTTCAACACAACCAAATTTTTCAGTATCTAAACGGCAAAAGCGATCAGTCAAACTTTCACTCGGTGTTGAATAAAGACTATAGTGGTAGCCTGACTCTTCCCCCCAAAGATCTGTATGTTCTTTCATATCTTTCAAAATATCTAAAGTAAATTGTTTTGCCTCAGGGTTGGTTTCCCATTCACCACCATAAAAGACAGAGGCAACTTCATATAAACCGATGTAACCTAAAGAAACTGTTGCGCGTTTATTTTTAAATAATTCATCTACAGAGTCTGTTTTTGAGAGCCTCTTTCCAAAAGCACCGTTCATATAAAGAATCGGAGCATTGGCAGGCGTCGCTTCTTTGCAGCGTTTCACCCGATAAGCTAAGGCATCTTTGGCTATTTGTAATCGTTCTTCTAAAATTTTCCAGAATTTTTCTTTGTCTCCTTGCGATTCCATCGCAATTCTTGGTAGGTTGACAGTGACCACACCTAGATTCATACGGCCAACATTCACTTCTTCGCCTGCTTCATTTTTCCAACCTTGCAAGAAAGAGCGACATCCCATCGGAACTTTAAAACTCCCAGTAATTTCAACAAGTTTATCGTAATTTAAAATATCTGGATACATTCTTTTTGTTGCACATTCTAAAGCCAGTTTTTTGATATCGTAATTAGGATCTTCTGGTGCAAGATTGACACCTTTTTTCAAAGTAAAAATCAATTTTGGAAAAATAGCTGTTCGTTTTTCACTACCTAATCCTTGAATTCTAATTTGTAGGATTGCTTTTTGAATTTCTCGTTCAAACCAATCTTCTCCTAAACCAAATCCAAGAGAGGTAAAGGGAGTTTGTCCATTTGAAGTAAACAATGTGTTAATCTCATACTCTAAGCTTTGCATTGCATCATAGATATCTTTTTGAGTTTTTGCTTTAGCAAACTCATCATGTTTTTTAGTATCTTCAATCCAGTTTTTGGCATCTTTTAAGTGTTTTTCATAATTTAATTTAGCAAAAGGCGCCAGTAACTCGTCGACCCGATCAGCCGAACATCCCCCGTATTGACTTGACGCTACATTGGCAATAATTTGTGAAATTTGAGCAGTAGCAGTCTGAATCGACTTGGGTGGTTCAACTTCTGCATTTCCAATATTAAAGCCGTTATTTAGCATTCTTTTAAAGTCAATCAGACAGCAATTGGTCATCGGTGTATAGGGGTGATAATCCAAATCATGGTAATGAATATCGCCTTTTTGATGGGCATTGGCTACATGTGGTGGAAGTAATTTCAGACCAATTGATTTTCCGACAATCCCTGCTGTCAGGTCTCGTTGTGTATTGAAAACGTCGCTATCTTTGTTCGCATTTTCATTTACTACTGCTTGATCTTTGTCCATCAGCTTTCCAATCGTAACATTGATATCCGTTGCTTCACTACGTGCAAAATCACGTTGTGTTCGATACTTTATATATTCTTGTGCCAGAGCATGTTCTTTTTGTTCCAGTAAAATATGTTCCACCACATTTTGAATCTCATAAATTTTGATGTCTTCGTGAAAGCGGTGCTCAATCTCATTCGATATTTTTTTCACAATCGATTGAATGTGCTCACTCGTCGCTAATTCTGAAGATAATTGAATCGTTTCGGCCGCTTTAAACAAAGCTGCATAGATTTTTTGTGCATCAAAGTTTACTTTGCGTCCATCTCTTTTGATTACTTTCAATGTGTGTAAAGGTGAATTGGCTTGTATGATAAAGTCAACTTTTGGTTCAGTTTTTAACATAGATGTCCTCTCCTTTTGTTTCTACCTATTCATTCTAATAGATAAACTTATTTTTTTCAACTATATATTGTGTTAGATAACATACAAAACGAATATACATCACTATATATAGTGTATATTTTTTAACCTTTTTCCTATTCTATCACGTTTTTCTTTTGTGATTTTTTGTATATTCTGTATGAAATATCAAAAAAAAAATAAAGTCTTTTCAAAAGACTTTATTTTTCAACTCGTTCTCCAATCACAATAATACGGTAATGTTTAGAATCAACGTAAGGACAAGTCAACAGTGTCACCAAATCACGATTGGGCTGAATATTTAAATATTCCACCTCGGTCACCTTAATTTTCCGCTTGTCCACTACTTTGTAGGTCAACTTACCAACTGGAGAATGAATATAAAAATAATCTTGTGGCTCCAATTCATGTATTCGTGAAAATAATTCTTTATTAGCATATCCAGTATGACCAGCTAAAACAGCATGTGTGCCTTTGCCACCAATTGGATAAGAGGTGCCTTCAATTTGGGCTGCCCCTTTCATCAGATGCTTCTCAGAAGCCCCTAAGTAGATTGGCAAATTCATCTTAATTGCAGGAATTTCAATACTTGCAAAAATCGTATCGCTACTATCACTCCCATCAACTGTCGTAAAAGGATCATCAATTCTAGCAGTAGCACTTTGCAATTGTTTATTGTATTGCTGATATTCTTGAACTTTTTTTGCACTTGGCGCTTTTTTTTGTAAAAAGTTCGCTACTACTTGATTCATTTTATATTGATCATAATACTTTGCAAGTGGAGGAAAAAGTAAGCACAATAAACCGATGCCAAACAATAAGTAGACTATTTTTCTCTTCATTGTCCTACTCCTTTACTTTGCGTTTCCGACGTTTCCACCCTAATAATAAAAATAAAACTAGCAGCACTATGATCACACCGAGGAATACATAAACTCCTTGCCAAATTGGATTTTGTTTTGTTTTTGTCAATTGTTTCTTTTCCGCTTTTGTAGGATGATACGCTACTCTATGACCTCTTACCAATAATCGATGTGAGTTGATCATATACGGGTCACATGTTACAAGCGTGACATAGTCTTTCTGATTATCTATAGCAAGCGCGTCTGTTTCATCTGGCAAAACAACAAGTATTTGATCCACTTCATAAGCTAATGTATTATCTAACGTATGAATGTAAAATTTATCCCCTATTTTTAGTTTATTCAAATAGCGAAACATCGTTGCAGAAGGCAAGCCCCGATGTCCGGTAAGTACTGCATGTGTCCCAACACCCCCAACTGGCAGTGAGGAATTAGGTAAGTGCCCTACTCCCTTTGATAAAACCACATCATCAGAACCATGAAAAATAGGCAATTCAACCTCAATTTTTGGAATCGTAATGTATCCCATTGCCGACCCTGCATTTAAAATACTTCCATAGCTCGCAATTTTATCAGCTTGTTTTTTCTTACCAAATGGATCTGAAACTGGAGCCGCTTGTTCTGTTAGTTTTTTATTATATGCTTGTGCTTCCTCTTTTTTCTTGCTGAGTGCTTTTTTATCCAAATCCTTCACTTGCTTCTGATAGCTTTCCACCACATTATAATGGACAATATTGTTCAGATAGTTCGTGACAATTGGAAATAAAAAAATACCTAAACCTAAAATAAACAGTCCGCTAATACAAATCTTTTTCCACATATTCTCATCCTTATTTTGATAAAAAAGCTGGGAAGTACTTCATACCTTCCCAACCTCTTTATTTCTATCTTTTAGCTTAAATTAAGCATTTTTCTTTTTATCTTTAACTAGTACCCATAGTGCCACGCCCATTAAAGAAACACCCAGAACAGTGAAAAGAATCGTTCCGATTCCACCAGTTTGTGGAATTTGTCCTTTTGGTACATTGGCTACATTAATAGTTTGTGAAACTTTCTCACTATCGTTAACAGTAAATTCAATTGGTTTTGCAAGTAAATTATATCCTTTTGGCGCTTTCGTTTCAACTAAGCGATAATTTCCAGAGACAAGTTTATCCCAATTTAATTGACCATTTTCTGGTGTCGTTTTTTCTGATCCTTCGATGGTTACCCAGTTTCCGTCTTTATCTTGCTTTTCTAAATGGAACGTAGCACCCTCTAAAGTCTTAGAAGTATCGCCTGCTTTGTATTTAACAATCGCTACTTTTCCTTCTTTAACCTTTGTCTCAGTTGGTTTTGATTCTTTGCTGCTATCTTCACCTTTATTGTTGTCATAATCCACTACGGCAGTATTGGGAATTATTTGATCTTGTGACGCAGTAGTATTTACGACTGCTGAAAATGTCAATACAAGTTTGTCTGTTGCAGCTAATTTCTTAATACCTGAAGCTGTTAGCGCTACTTTGATTTGTGAACCACCTTGTCCATCCGCTGGCTCAAGTGTATAATCCGTTCCTTTTTCAAGTGAAGCTCCTTGTGAACCATCTGCTTTTTCAATCGCAACTTTTGCAGTGTCTGGTGTATAAGTCAAACGTGAATCAAGGTTATCATGTAACCCAAATTTTGTGTAATCTGCGATATCTGTAGGTGCTGTTGTTGTTAATTTAAAGTCAACTGTTTCCCCAATCAACGTTGTTGTACTTTTTCCGTAAGTCGTTTCATTTACATCTTTTTGTGCTTTGTCTACATCTGGTACTTTGTAATCTTGTAAAGAAACACTTACTAAATCGGGTTGTGTGTTGTCTGTTGTTTCTTTAATCTCAAAAGGTACTTTTGTATTATTCAATGCGTAGCCGTCTGGTGCTGCTGTTTCTTGGAAATAATACTTTCCGTAAGGTAGTCCTTCAATTTTTACTTTTCCGTTTTCAGTCGTATAAGTTGTATCATTTACTGCTGTACCATCTTCTTTAAAAAGTTTGAATTTAGCGCCGTTCAATGCTTGTGCGTCACTACCTTCACCTTTTTTAGTCAATTCTACAGAACCACGTACTGGCGTGTTCTTTGGATAAACATGAACGTCATAAATTTCACTTGTTCCATCTGTACTTGTAAGTGGAACATCAATTGTGTAGACTTGCTTATCAATAATGTTACCTGGTGCAGAAACTTCAACCAATTGATAGCGTCCAAGTTCTAGATTTGTGAAAGAATAATTTCCATCATTATCTGTCACACCAGTCGTTGAAGCTCCATTAGTAACAGCTTCAAGCTCACCTGTAGTTGCATTTAAGCGATGCGTCTGTGTCAATTTAAATGTAACACCTGATAAAGGTTTGGCCCCTTGGGGTACCGTTTGATTTCCTAGCCCTGTTCCATCACTATATAAAGATTTGTCTTCTTGATTTTGTGCATTTTCATAAGAAAATTTGTGTACATTCACTGAGCCTTTTTGCGCAAAGTTTACTGTAGCGCTTGCTGATGTTGTTCCTACAACTGCTCCGAACAAAACAAATAGTACCGCGCTAATTTTTAATAAATAATTTTTCAACTTAATCCCTCTTTCACTTTTTCGTTTTTTTCCATGCTACAGCAGGCACAACCATCATCATCACACCGACAATGAAATATACGGTTGGACCCATCCCCCCAGATTTGGGTAACGTGTACTTTTTCTGATTTTTTAAGGTCAATATTTGAGTGGTATTTTTTTCATCAATCGTAAATTCTGTTCCTTTAGCCAGTAGTGAATAGCCTTTAGGTGCCTTGGTTTCTTTCACTATATATTTCCCATAATTTAAACCTGAAAAGCTGATTTTTCCTGAATCATCTGTTGTTGCTACTAAAACTTTGCCATTTTTGTCTTTAGCAACAGCTCCGGACTCGTCATAAACAGTAAATTCTGCTCCGGACAATGGTTCATTTTGTTCATTCACTTTTAGAATGTTTAATGCGCCATACCGGTAGTTTGTAAATGTGAAATTTTGTTGAACTTGGTCTTGATTGATTGTCACGTTTTGCTCAATTGCTTCTTTTGCAAAATAACCATCTGGAAGCTTCGTTTCTTTCAACTTGTATGAGCCGTATGGAATATGAGTAAATGTTATTACCCCTTTAGTATCCGTTGTTGCGATTAACGCTTGTCCTTGCCTGTTTTTCACAACGTTTCCAGCACCATCAAGCAGCGTAAATTCTGCCCCTTGTAATGCTTTTCCAGCTTCATCTTGTTTCGTGATTGCTAACGTCCCGTATTTCAAATTTTGAATGGTATAGTTTACATCCGTCTGTGTATCAGTTAGTTCAAAGGTCTTCACTTTGTCACTATCTGATAAAAAATAGCCCTCTGGTGCTTTGGTCTCTAGAAGTTGATAACTTCCTCGTGTTAGCTTATTCCAAGAAAGAATACCACTACTAGAAGTTGTTTGTTCACTAACCGTTTGCCACGCATTATTGACTTTTTGTTGCAATACAAAAGTCGCTCCCGCTAGAGGTTCTTGCGTCATACCAACTTTTTTAAGAGTGACACTTCCTTGATAGGCTTTCACTTGTGGGATTGGAAAATCCTTTAACTCTGCCCCAGGTGTCGGCGTGAGCGTTGTGCGCCCATTTGTGTCGTACCACGTATTACTTTTAAAATCGGTTGTACTAGTGTCAAGTTTCACTTTGTATTTTACTTGAACCCATTCCCCATCACCGAGATCAAGTCCTGTAATGTTGACTTTATTGTCTTTGAGTGTAACTTCTACTCCTCCGGCAATCGATGGGTCTGAATAACTCACTTCTTTATCCGTTCCAACTAGTTGAATATTTTTACCCATCGGGTCTGAAACCGAACCATTTTGAATCGTTTTTTCCGAATAAAAAATCTTTTTCAAAATTTCTCCTAGTTTATCAACATCCTGAGCATCATAATAGTCCGATGATGAACTTGAAATTTTACTTAATAAGTTGGAAGTCTCCGCTTTTGTGACTCCTTGACTAGGAGCATCACCTAATTGAACACCAATACTACTTAGTGTCAGATTCGACATCGCAGCCTTCATAAGGTTTGCTTGAGAAATAGTTGCAGAGCCATGATTGGTTATTTGATTATTTCCTAACCAATAGGTTTGATTGTAATAATTTGTATTAGTTGGGTAATACAATGTATAGAAAGCTCCATATCCCAACTTTGTTGAAAAAGTAGTCATGTTCTCTGGAGAAGTTCCTACCGTTCCTTTATAACTAAAAGTTGGCGCCCCATCACTCAGCAAAATGACTTGCTTTCTGCTTGCAGTACTTTGTGCTACGATGCTTTGCGCTTTTTGTAAGGCCAATTGTGTAAATGTTCCGCCGTTACTTCCCTCATTACGGTCATCTGGAATATTTGGCGGTAATTTTTTAGAAATTGCACTCGTATCAGATGTAAGCCCATAATTGCTGTATTTATCAAATAATATACTGCCGTATGTCACAAGTGATACTTTTACTAACTGTCCATCGGTAGATTGCTTATTCGCTTGGTCTACTAAGCTTAAAAACGACTTGATGGCTTCATTGGCTTTTGCAACACGATTGGTTTGTTGCTCATTATATTTTGGTCCCATACTATTCGAGTTGTCTAAAACCAATACAACATCTGTTCGATCAGACATCGGAATAGATTTCCCTTGGATCTTCAATGTAATCGTGTATTCATTATCTGGTTGCCCCGCTTCTTTGGAGACAGATTTTGATACATACCCTTCATCATACTCTACAGGTTGTGGGGTACGATTTTGATAATCACCATTTGTCACAAAAGGCATTGAGCCAACCGACTTGTTCTCACCATCATAAGTATTGCTGATGGCTGCTGATTTAGTTGCAGCGCGAGGCGTTGCCGTAATAGCCGTTTTGAATCGATTGTTTAAGCCAGACTGCGTATCTGAATCAATCCCTGTATCCTTTACAGTTTCTCGTTCAATGGTTTGTTTTGTTGAAGTGGTTTCTTGATTCTGTGCTTTATTTGTACTAGGAGTACTCGTTGTGCTTTGTGTGATACTTGATTGAGTGGTCTCTTCTTGTGATTCAGCTGTACTTTGCTTCGTATCATTCGTAAACGTGACTTCTTTCGTAATCTGATTGCTGCCTTGCTGAAAGTCTAATCGCGTCACTGAATTTGTTAAAACCTGTCCAGCTTGAACCTTGATTTTTAGGTAAGCATCTGAGGAGTCCTCAGTGAACGTCACATGTACGGTGTTATCTTTCACCGCATAGGTTCCCACTTTCTTCCCACCATTTGCTTGATCATAAATTCCAAAATCCTGATTTTCGATGATTGCAAGCGTATTAGGCACTACAATATCTGTTTCATTGGCCTGACCACTTTGTCGTTCTAGTTGAAAGCCCAAATGAATAGTTTCGTAGATACCTACTGAGTCCACTGTTTCCTCACGTCCATTTTGTATATCTAGCTTTTTGATTACTGGTACATTCTCATCTACTGCACTACGTTCCTCAGTTGCATATACAAGTGTACCTGGTAATATAATTTGTATCATTAGCACAAGCACTGAAAATAAAGCTAACTTCATTTTCTTATTTTTCATTATTTACTCCTTTCTTTTTATTTTCACTTGATGCCTCATTGATATTCCCAGTTACTGATTCTACAAAAGAAGTAAGCAAACAACCAACTCTTTTTTTGCATATCCTTATGACAAAATTGAATATAGATCTTTTAATGAACAAAATCGTTGTATAAAAATACACTACATTTGTTGGTCTATTTTCTTTTCTTTTTTTTAAAAAATATTACTACATTCTTATTTATAGGGTTTTCAAATAAGAAATCACTGTAATCTATCTTATGATATTTTTCAAAACAAAAAAATCTCATTCGCTCGAATGAAATTTTTTTCATATATATACATGGGAAATTAAGGCAAAAAAATTTTTTGATGCGCAATTTTTGATAAAAACTCTTCGTCGTGACTAATCACTATAACAAACAAGCCTTTTTTATTTAGGCGCAAAAGAATTTCAACAACTCGCCTCATATTCACTAAATCAAGTCCGCTTGTCGGTTCATCTAGGAGTAAAACTTTTTTTCCTGACAAAATAGCCGAAGCAATCGCAACTCGCTGCTTTTCTCCTCCCGAGAGCGATTGAGGATGTCTCGTTAACAACTGTTTCAAGCTCAGGCTATCAACTATCTCATCAAATAAATCTATTTCTGTAGAACGTAACGTCAATTCCTTTTGAACTGTTTCGCAAAATAATTGATACTGTGTATCTTGCATCACTAAAAAACTTTGTTGAATCAATTCTTTAGCAGCTAATTTCCTACCATTCCATTTTATGCAACCAGCATTTGGTTTTCTAAGTCCCGCTATTAACTGAAATAAAGTAGACTTTCCACTTCCATTTTCTCCCATTACTGCATAGATACAAGCGTTGGTTAATTCTAGCTTTTTGTTCTGAAATACAGGATTTTTTTGTTTGGGATAAGAAAAAGTCACTGTCTCTAATACGAGCCTATCTGGTTGAGGCTCCTTTTCTTCATCTAATAGCTCTTCTTCTTTTCTCTGGCTCTTTTCAATCGAAAGTTGCCTCAATCCTCTCTTTTCTAATTCTTCTCCTGTTAGCTTGGCAAAGGATTGTACAGGAAAAATCGTTTCTATTTTTCCCTTTTCTACATATACAAAATAATCTGCACTCTCTTTTAAATAATGAAAACGGTGCTCCGCTAAAACAATAGTTTTCCCTTGCTCTTTTAACTTTATTATTAATTTTTCTAAGTGTAGAAGATGCTTGTGATCTAAATGGCTAGACGGCTCATCCAAAACATAGATATCTGGTTGCATCATATAAGCAGAAGCAAATGCCACCAATTGCTTTTCTCCACCTGATAAATCAAACATTTTTTTTTCAAGTAAATGTTTGATTTGGAACAATTCTACGGTTTCTCTTAGCCTTATCTCCATTATTTCTCTAGAAATCCCTTGGTTTTCACAGCCAAAAACCAATTCAGTTTTAACTGTATTAGTAAAAAATTGAGCTTTAGGATTTTGAAAAACAGAGCCCACTCTTTGAGAATAAGCATAAATTTCATCTTTTCCCATTTCTAAATCTAACACTCTCACGGACCCGACTCTACGACCAGGATACAGCTCTGGAATCAAGCCATTTAAGCAATGTAACAGAGTTGTTTTTCCACAGCCACTTCTGCCGCAAAATACAACACATCGACCTCTATCTATTGATAAATTAATATTGTGCAAACATGTTTTTGTTTCTTCCGTCCCATATCCATAAGAAAAATTCTCGAATTTTATCATAATCCAGCCCCTATTCCTCCTGCAAACCCAACTACTAAAACGCCTAATAGACTCACGATAAAATCAATATAAGAAAATTTAAGCTGTGTATACGACGTATGCTCTGAAGGGGTACTAATGCCCCTGGTTAGCGCTGCGGCAGATAACGTGGTGGTCGTATAGTTGGCATTGACAAGCAACGGAATCACAATAAATTCCATCGTTTGGAGTGGATGGTAAAGCAGCTCTCTTGTATTTACTGCAATTCCTCTAAATTTCATCGCATTTCTAATTTGCCTATAATCCGTTCGAATTGTTGGGAAAAATCGAAACAAGACAGTTAATGGAATCGTGATTTGGTACGGAACATTTAATTTTTTTAAGCCACAAATCCATTCATTGGCGCTAGTGGTAGAAAAAACTAATGACCCCGCCATCACACAAGGAAGCAGTTTTAACAGTGTCGTTACCCCCATCAAAATAATGACGCCTCCCCCCTTCTCTAATCTAAAAAAAGCGGACTCCAGTAAAAAAGAACTGACTGAGAAAATACCAAGATAGATAGTGGCTTTTTTCCATTTTGTTTGTACTATTAGTAAACCAAAAAAATAAAGAAAAATGAGGCTACTACTAAAAAGTGTAGTAGGGAGAAAAAAACTAACATTTGCCAGAATCAACCAAACTAACTTTGTTCTTGGATCTGCCGTATAAATTCGCTTTTTCATTCAGAAATTCCAGTTTTATAGAAGTGTTTTTCATACAATTTATACCCAATTACGCCTCCAATAATACCGCAGATACAGGTGGCAATCATTGAAAGAAAAAAACTCCCCGTATTAATCGGAGAAAAAATTCGTTCAACATATGCGGCATCTTTTCCTCTAGCAAGTAAGTTTTTGATGTATAGATTTTTCATAAACCATAAAGGCAAAATTGGACCAATCAAACCGTAAGCATAGACTACATAACTTGCAATTAGGTAATAACGCTTGCGATACTTTCCCATCTTCGCAATAATATCTGCTAAAAAGCCAAAAAAAACATTTGCTAAAAACGCTAAAAAGAAATGACCTGAAATCAGAAAAAAACCACCTATTAACACACTCATAATGGTAATAGCGCCAAATTTTTGCACACTTTGTGCTAGTAATAAATAGACAACTCCTGAAAATAATGCCACAATTGCTGGGGTAAAAATAGATGAAAAACCTGGTAATAAAATAAAGGAGACGAATGTTCCCACACTCATTGTTATAAAATAAATGGCTGTATAAACACCAATACGGATCAAATCTTGAATACTTAATTTTTTTGACATGCACTCACTCTTTCTCTTATTTTCTTCAGTATAACATGCTCCGAAATAAATGAGAATCTTTATCAATTATATTTTCAAGAATCCAGCAAAAAAAACGAAGTCTGCGTTCTACGCGCTAGACTTCGCTTTAATGATTAGACCAATCGGCCTTTTTTATACACTTTTTTCCTTCGTTGAAGTTCGGAAATATCTACAAGAGGATCCTTGTCTAAGACTAAAAAGTCTGCGTATTTCCCACGTTCAAGCGTACCAAACTCTGAGTCAATTTTAAGCATTTGTGCGCCAGTTAGCGTTGCTGCTTGGACGGCTTGTTTGGTACTCATCCCGCATCTCGTTAAAAGCTCTAACTCAAACGGTGTGTTGCGATAAAGATTATACGGAGTGCCCGCATCCGTTCCTAGCACAATTTTCACACCTGCTTTGATTGCTTTTTCTAAACTTACCATATGCGCTTCAACCATCCGCTTAGACTTTTCTACCATGTAACTTGGAATTCCTCTTGCTGTACCTTCTTTTACAATATAATAGGGTGCTACCAATGTTGGAGATAAATATGTTCCCCTTTCTACCATCATCTCAATGGCTTCCTCATCTAAAAATACTCCATGTTCAATGGAATCTACTCCAGCTAAAATTGAGTTTTTCACTCCTTGTAGCCCTTGCGCGTGCGCTGCAGTATTCCGATTTTTTTTGTGCGCTTCTCCAATTGCAGCCTTTAACTCCTCAACGGATAACTGAACATCATGTGGGGTTTCTCCAAAAGTCATGACACCACCTGTAGCCATCACTTTGATACACCCGACACCCTTTTTCAACAGCTGGCGGGTATGTTTAAGAACTTCAAAAGTTCCATCACTTTCCAACCCCATTTCGTATCCGTGACCTCCCGTCATCACAATGGGGGTTCCAGAAACCATACAATCTGGGCCAAAAATTTCTCCGCTATCAATCATTTTTTTTAGTTCAAGATCAATATCAAATGGGGCACCTACATCTCTAAAAAAAGTAACCCCAGTCTCTAATAATTCTTGTATGTTATCCAGTGCTTTTTTAGTCAAATAGGGAATGGTGAAATTTTTTGACAGCCCCAAAGGATCAGTTGGATCCATAACAACATGTGTATGGCAATTAATCAGACCTGGTAGAACAAACTTACCTGACAAATCAACCGCTTCCTGCGCTACTGGTGGTTTACCCACCCCACTATTTTTTATTTTTCCATTCTCTACTGTAAACCAACTATCTTCTTGGTAGTTGTCATAGTCAGGCTGATAAAGTTGCGCATGATAAAATAGTTTTTCACTCGTCATAAGGCTCCTCCCCTTTTCTTATTGAATCTTCATACTCAAGTGCTTGTTCGTCTTGTTGACCCGTACTTATACGAAAAACACTTGATACCTCAGAAACGAATACTTTTCCATCCCCAATGTGTCCCGTATATAACGCCTTACGAATCGCTTGCAACATCTTTTCCGTTGAGATTGTACTCACAATCGTCTCAAGTTTAATTTTAGGTAAAAAATTGGTTTCTACTTCCACTCCTCGGTAATAGGTTGGATTCCCTTTTTGTATCCCAAATCCTGTTACCATCGTGACATTTAGTCCCGTCACTCCAATGTCATTCAGCTCTTGAGTCAAACGTTCTAATTTATCTGGATTAGTCAAAATTTCAAACTTACGAATAGAATAAAGCGAAGAAGAAGGTCTGTCTTGATTCATTGACACCTTATGCTCACTAAGATTGCTATCATTTTCTTTCATTTCTGCTCTTATTTGTTGCTTACGCGGTAACTTTCCGTAATTAACTGCCGGTATCCCACTATAATTAGAGGCGATACTATACGCACTACCATCACTCCCGACCATTTCTTCTGTTGCTGAAAGTCTTAAACCCCAAACACTATCCACTATTTTTAAAACAAATATAAAAAAGAGCACAAGTGCTAGCGCAAGTAAGAATGTTCCAAGAAGCTGATTGAGCAACAAGTCAAGTCCCCCACCATAGAACAACCCCTTATGTGTATCAAATAAACCGATGAACAAAAAAGCTACTATTGCTCCAACTCCATGTACTACCGAAACCCCTAGCGGATCATCAATCTGCCAACGATGATCCAAACCATACAAAATGGCTACCAAACACCCTGTAGCAATCAGCCCCATCAATAGTGCTCCTAAAAGCGTTACTGAGCTACCCGTTATGGAAACGACGACAACGCCAATCAACGTACCATTTAATGTGATTGATATATCTGGTCTTTTGTAGCACCACTTTGTCAGCAAAAAAGTAAGCACCGTCGTCACAGATGGTATCACTAGCAGTTGTAACAAAAGCGCATTTATGCCTGAGCCATTTGAATTACTTTGATAGAAAAATACGGATAGCACACTCCATCCAAGCCAAGCAAAGGCTGTCCCAATAATTCCAAAATGCAGCATGCCACTCGGCAACGCTTGTGCGCGATTATTTTTATACTTTCCTAATCTAGGACCCACAATCAAACTAGAAACAAGGGCCCCCACACCTGGCAACAAATGTAAGAAAACACCGCCACCTTGTACTTGAAAACCCAATTTTGTTAACCAACCCGTGCTACTAAGCGTGTTTAAGAGAACTGGATAAGCAATCAGACCAATACAAAGACTAATAGCTACATACACTCTAAGTCGCGCCCGCTCTGCAATGGCTGTACATGCTATAACCGAACTAATCGTTACAAAACACGTTTGGACAATCAAAACACTAGTATGATTAGAGGACACAAATGGATTTCCTGGACTACTAACCAACCAAGAACCCCCAAATACAAAAGCTATGCCACTAATTGAAAAAACAAGCAACTTTTGAATCGCAACACTCGCTCGATTTTTTTCTGTTGTGTAGGCTAACTCCAAAAAAATCATCGCAATTAACAATATCATCGTACAAAAGATGACACCAATATTTATCCACAGACTCCCCATTTTTTCAGCCTCCTTTTATGCCTCAAACTAAGGTACTTGTTTGTTGTTTTTCTTTTAATTGTTGGTATTTTTTTTGATAGCCTAACACTTCCTCTTTATGGCAGAAAATAAAATGCTCTGGCACAATTTCATACAACCCAACATTGGGGTCATTTTTTTCGTACGTAAAGGCTGTTTCATCATAAGGAATCCGTGTACGCTCTCGCTCGTTTTCAGGATCAGGTTCAGGGATAGCGGAAAGTAACGACTCTGTATAAGGATGTAACGGATACTGATAAATATCATCTGACTTCGCTAACTCTAAAATTTTCCCCCGATTCATCACCCCAATACGATTGCTAATATATTTCACCATGGAGAGATCATGTGCAATAAACAAATAAGTCAAATTTTCTTCTTTCTTTAATTTTCTCAATAAGTTAACAATTTGTGCTTGAATCGACACATCCAAAGCTGAAATGGCTTCATCCGCTATGATAAATTTTGGTTTGAGTGCAATTGCTCGAGCAATTCCCACCCGCTGACATTGTCCACCGGAGAACTCTCTTGGATACCTGTTTGCAAAGCTTCGATTCAGTCCAACTTGCTCTAATAATTGATAGACAATTTGATCGCGCTCTTTTCGATTTTTTACCAATCCATGGACTTCTAGTGGTCCACCAATAATTTCTTTAACCGTCATCCGTGGATTTAAAGAAGCATATGGGTCCTGAAAAACCATTTGAATATTTCGCCGGAATTCTAAGTTGTCTTTACGACTTTTTTTAGTTTGAATGTCTTCTCCTAAAAAGATAATTTGACCATCTGTACTATTTTCTAACTTCATGAGCAATTTTCCAGTGGTAGATTTCCCACTTCCAGACTCTCCTACTAGTCCAAACGTTTCTCCTTCGTAGATATTGAAATTAATCGTATCGATGGCCTGGACTTCGTTTGCTTTCCCTTGATTATAGATTTTCCTCAAATTTTTCACCTGAATAATCGGATTTTTATTCATCGATTTTTCACTTCCTTTTTCAAAGATAGTTGGTCAAATCGAACCCCTCGTTCTATAATTTCTTTTGGAGGCGCAACTTTTGGTGCACGTGAATCAAGCAACCATGTCGCAGCGTAATGCGTATCTGAAATTTTGAACATTGGTGGTTCTTGTTCAAAATCAATTTCAAGCGCATACTGATTTCTAGAAGCAAAAGGATCCCCTTTTGGAAGGTTGGTTAGGTTTGGGGGAGCCCCAGGGATGGTATATAAATCTTGATTTCCAATTTCAAGTGTTGGCATTGATGCAAGCAGTCCCCAAGTATATGGGTGCTTAGGATTATAAAAAATTTCATCGGCTGTCCCAATCTCGACAATTTTACCAGCATACATAACCGCTACACGGTCAGCTATATTCGCTACTACCCCTAAATCATGTGTAATAAAAATAGTAGAAGTTTGAATGTCATTTTTTAGTTCTTTTAGCAGTTCGATGATTTGTGCTTGAATCGTTACATCTAAAGCTGTTGTCGGTTCATCTGCGATAAGTACTTTAGGATTACACGCAACTGCAATTGCAATCATCACCCGTTGACGCATTCCACCAGAAAATTGATGCGGATATTGTTTAAATCGTTCTTCTGAATTGACAATTCCAACTTTTTCCATGAGTGAAATGGCCTTCTTTTTAGCTTGATGCTTATCCAATCCTTGGTGCTCTTCTAGTGGTTCTGCGATTTGCTTTCCGACTGTCAACGTTGGATTAAGGGAAGTCATCGGGTCTTGAAAAATCATCGCAATATCTTTCCCACGAATCTTATTCATTTCATGCTCTGTCAACTGTAATAAGTCTTGGTCATTGAATTCAATTATTCCTTTTTTTATTTCTGTATGCTTTTTTGGAAGTAACTGCGTGATAGCCTTCGTTGAAACACTTTTTCCCGACCCTGATTCTCCAACTAATGCAAGGGTTTCCCCTTCTTTTAAATCAAAATCCACCCCACGAACAGCATGCACCGTGCCCTCAGCGGTATGAAAGGAAATGGTTAGATCTTTGACGGTTAAAATGGCCTTATCTGACATCCTTTTCCCCACTTTCTAAATTTTTTAAAAACAGATTCGGACAAACAGATGCCCGAATCTTCTTTTTTCTCTATTTTTTCGTCCAATCTTGGATATCTGAGAAACTACCCACCCAGAATTTTTTGATTCCTCCATTTAGATTTTTATTTTGAACTTTGTATTGATAATCCGCATATAAACCGACTGCAAATGCATTATCTTTTTGATATTCTTGGATTTCATCATAAACAGCTTTTCTTTCTGTTTGACTCGTCAAGCTTTTGCCTTTTTCTATTAATGCTTCAAGCGTTTCATCATTAACACGACTTAAATTTGTTGTACCAGCTTTAGACCAATACGCTGTTTGATCCGGATCAGAGTTGAGGGCCAGACCAATTAATCCTAGTTGATAGCTGCCTTTTTTGACATTGGCTAGTGCTGTCACAAAATCATATGAGACTTGTTTAACCTTGAAGCCTGCTTCTTCTAGATTTTGTTCGATCAAGCTTGCTGATTGCTCTCGCGCTTTGTTTCCGCTTGGGACAGTGATTTCAATTTCTTGATTTGTGTCAAAACCAGACTGTTTTAGCAATTCTTTTGCTTTCTTCACATTATGCGGAATTGCTTTTAGACTTTTATCATAATAAGCACTAGCAGTAGTAAAGGTTGTAGGTAAAACTTCGGCATTGCCTTTAAACAATTGTTTAACAATCGCTTCTCTGTCAATTGCATACGTCATCGCCAAGCGAACGTCTTTATTGAATTTATCGTTATTAATAAACATAAATTGTGTAGCAAAGCCTGGATATTCTTTAAAGGTTAGATTACTATCCTTTTTAAGCGTATCTACTTCCGAAACTGGAATCACTCCAATTCCACCACCTGCGGCCATATCGACACCACCAGATTGTAGCTCCGTTACAAGATTTGTACCAGTTAGTATCTTGACATACATATTTTCTATTTTCGCTTTTCCTTTGTAGTAGTTACTGTTAGCTTTCAACTGGACATAAGATTCCTTTTCATATTTCACAAAGCTATATGCGCCCCCAGAAACCGTTGGATTAGTGGCAAAAGCCGAACTACTTAGAGTAGCCGCATCATATTTTTCTACAACATGTTTAGGCACAATCCACACATTAAATCCAATCATTTCTTTAATATAATTAGGATCAACTGGAACTTTGGTCTTAAGCGTCAAGGTCTGATCATCCACCACATTGACCCCTGAAATAGAGCTACCAGAAGTAATTTTCCCTGATTCATTGACCCCGTCTAGCGAAGAAATATTTACGCCAAAAGATGTTTCGACTTTAGGATTGGCAATAAGGTTGAGCGTATAAGCAACATCATTAGCAGTAATTGCTTGCCCATCTGACCATTTTGCTCCTTTACGTAATGTGACAGTAAATGTTTGATTATCGGTAGTATCAAAGCTCGTTGCTAGATTCCCTTCAAATTTCAATGATTCAGGCTGATCCATCAACGTTGGGTACATCAAACGTAACAACCACTGAGCAGCTGTATCGGTTGCATTGACTGGATTAAAGCCTCCTGGGGCATTGGTCAACCCCACGTATAATGTATCTTTTTTACTTGACGTAGCAGACGAGCTACTAGATGAAGATGTTGAATTGCCTCCACAACCAGTTAATATCAAAACGATACCCATTAAAACTCCTATAAAAAGCCCCCATTTTTTTTGTCCCTTCATCTTGTTTCCCCCATTCAATTATTTACTTTCTCCTTCAATGGCTCTTCTTAAACCATCTCCAAAAAAGTTTACAGACAAGACTGCGATTAAAATACATATTCCAGCTGGTAACCAACGCCAATATTGTGAAGCAAGGACGGTTAAAGATTGCGCATTTGACATCATGTTCCCCCAGCTAGCGGTTGGAGGTTGCACTCCGACACCTAAAAAACTCAAAGAGGCTTCCGTGATGATTGAGCTCGCAATTCCAAAAGTCATATTGACTAATATCAAAGACAAGACATTAGGGAAAATATGTTTAAATACGATTTGAAGCGTGCTATACCCAGAAGCAATAGCTGCTTGGACATAGTCTGCATGTTTAAGTTTCATCACTTCTCCACGAACCAAGCGACACAACATTGGCCAACCGAGCAAGCCAATGACCAGTGTTACGGTCCAAATACTTGGGCCAATTAGACTGACAATAACTAAGATGACCATAAAGTATGGAAAAGACATAAAAACCTCTGTCAAACGCATAATTACCGCATCCCAGAATCCACCTAAAAAGCCACTGAGTAAACCAAGCGTTGTGCCTATAATTCCATAAATCACAACGGAAAGAATCCCTACTATCAACGAAACTCGCGCACCATATATCAAGCGACTCAACACATCACGACCCACCTCATCTGTTCCTAACCAAAATTTACTTGATGGTGCTTGTTCAAAGTACCCCATCGTTTTATTTGGATTATAAGGAGCCAAAAGAGGGGAAAAAATTGCGACTAAAATCAAAACGAGCAAACAAATCAACGCTATTAATGCAAGTTTATCTTTTAAGAATCGTTTCACTATGGTCTTTAAAAAACCATCTTCATTTGGGACAATCCCTTGATTTTGACTAATTCGTTCCATTTCTTCTATTTTTTTTGGTGAAACTGGGACAAATTTTGTTGCAGCTTCCATATACACCCTCCTCAATATCGAATTCTTGGATCAGCTACCGCATATAGAACATCAGCGATGAGATTAAATGCCAATACCGCAATGGCCGCTAACAAATTAATGGCCATCAACACCGGGTAATCTCTAGAATTAATGGCTGAAATGGTTAATTGACCAATTCCTGGCCATTGAAAGATTTGTTCTGTAACAATTGCTCCACCAAGCATTTTGGGGATATCTGAGCTGATAACTGTAATCATCGGAACAAGTGCATTTTTAAGTCCATGCCTTGTTAAAATCAAGGATGGTTTCAAACCTTTAGCAGTAGCTGTTCGCATATAATTTTCTTCAAAAATACCAATCATACTAGCCCGAACATAGCGGATCATATTCGAACAATAAAAGGCTGACAGGACCAAAACAGGCATGACAAGATGAGACAAGCGATCCCCAAAGCCATCAGCACCACCAAGCGTACTCATGCCACCGGTTGGCAACCATTTTAACTCTAATGCAAAAATATAAATCAAGCCTAATCCAAAAAAGAAGTTGGGGATGGAAATTCCTAGAAATGAAATCCCGGTTATCCCATTGTCTACCAAAGTATTTTGTTTTTTAGCAGAGAGAATCCCTAGTGGAATGGCGATTAAATAAGATACGATTAACGTCGCAAGCATCAACTGAACCGTCGCCCAAATTTTAGAAGGCAAAATACTTAAAACAGGAACACGCGATGAAAATGAAATCCCTAGGTTTCCTTGTAACAAATTCCCTAGCCACTTGATGTATTGAACGGGAACAGATTGATTTAAGCCTAAGTTTTCTTTCATTTGTGCGACTTGCTGTGCGGTAGCATTTTCTGATAAATACAAATCAGTTGGGTTACCTGGCGCTAAATTCACAATCCCAAAACAAAAGATGGTAACCATCAACAAAACTGGAATCGTGATTAAAATTCGTTTGACAATATACTTTAACATCGCAACTCCTCCACAAACTTATTTCTGTTTTTCTAAAGCAAATACTTAGCAACTAAAGCCAAGAACGCTTCCCCAGACTGGTACAAACATTGTTCATCCAGCTTAAACATTGGATGATGGTGTGGATAATTTGCTTTTATTGCCTCATTCTCACCGCCTACGTAGAAAAATGCTCCTGGTTTTTCTTTTAGGTAATAGGCAAAATCTTCTCCACCTAAGCCAACGGGAATTTCTACAACATTTTCTTTACCAAAATAGTCATGTAAAACTCCAACCAATAAATCTACTTCTTCAGGGGTATTGATAATAGAAGGGTAACCATCGATAAAGTCAATTGCAACTTCGCCTTCTTGACCTTCTGCCGTTATTTCTGAATAACGATACAATTGCTTTTTCATAAATTTTCGGACAGAATCATTTAATGTCCGAATCGTTCCGTAAATATCTGCTCGATCTGCAATCACATTCGCTGCTTCTCCCCCAGCATCTACACTGGCAAACGTCAGCACAGCTGGTTGAACAGGATCAACTTTTCGGCTGACAATTGTTTGTAAATTGGTGATAATTTGGCTTGCGATAATAATGGCATCATGCGTTTGATGAGGGCGTGCTGCATGTCCGCCTTTTCCTTGTATATGAATAACAAAACTATCTGAACCAGCCGATCCATAGTTGACACAATACCCGACCTTACCTGCTGGCAATCCAGATGAAACATGGATGCCAAACACATAATCTACACCATCGAGTGCACCAGCTTCGACCATGCTTTTTGCGCCTCCTGGAACGACCTCTTCTGCATTTTGGTGAAGCAATACAACAGATCCCTTTAACTGAGAGCGAAACTGTTGGAGTACCTTTGCCACACTAAGCAAGGCTGCGGTATGAACATCATGTCCACACGCATGCATCACACCAGTGTTCTTTGATGCAAACGAAACATCTGCTTCCTCCGTAATTTTGAGTGCATCAAAGTCCGCTCTTAAAGCAATCGTTGGCCCTGGATATTCTCCGTGAATCGTTGCTACTAGCCCGTATCCATTGCCTACATTAGTACGAATATCCTCAATTCCATAAGATTGTAATTGATTGCGTATAAAAGCTGAGGTTTCCTTTTCTTCAAATGAAAGTTCTGGATGTTCGTGTAAATAGCGTCTGTTAGATAGTGTTTCTTCTCTATTTTCTTCTAATGTTTTAATCCACTCTTGTAAACTCATTTTTTCCCCCTCGCTTCCAGCTCGATTTTTTCATCGGTCAGATGGTGCACAATAATCAGCGAAAATGCTTTCGCCCCAACAAGCATAGAACGCTCATCTACTGAGAATTTACTATGATGATGCGGGTAGTTAACTGTTTGTTCTGGGATTCCAGCTGGAACAAAAAAGAATGTACCTGGTTTTGCCTTTAAATAATAAGCGAAATCTTCTCCCCCCATCGCTGGCGCTACCTCCTCTGCCGCTTTTTCTCCGTACTGTGCTTCATACAACTTCGCTACTAATTCGGTATTTTTAGGATGGTTGTAGACTGCTGGATAACCTCTGTGATACTGAACTTCTCCCGAAGCACCATATGCTTCACAAATTAAGCGTGTCATCTCTTTCATTCTTTGCTCAATCATTGCTTGAATCTCATGATTGAAAGTTCGAACAGTGCCTTTTAAAGTTGCAGTATCAGCAATCACGTTTTTCACCTTACTGCCCGACTGAAAAACCGCAATGGTTAAAACACCAGATTTGGCTGGATCTTTTTCTCTTGAAATAAGGGTTTGTAATTGCTGAATCAAAAAAGCAGCGATAACGGTTGGATCAACACTTGTATGTGGGGAAGCTCCATGTCCACCCTTTCCTTGAATTTTGATTTCAAAGATATCACTCGCGGCCATTGCAAAGCCCGGACAATATCCGATTTTGCCGTTATATTTTTGGTTGCCACGAACATGCAAGCCATAAATTTCATCTACTTCATCCAGAACACCGGAAGCCACAATTTCTTTTGCGCCTCCAGGAGGAAGCTCTTCAGCAGGTTGGAAAATAAATAAAATTTTCCCTTTCAGTCCAGATTTTTTTTTGATTGCAAGTTTTGCAACACCTAGCAAGGTTGCAGTATGGGCATCATGACCACATGCATGCATTACTCCTGGGATTTTTGATGAAAAATCAAATTCAGTCTCTTCTTGTATTGGAAGTGCATCAAAATCTGCTCTAAATCCTAATGTCTTACCCGATTTCCCGGTATCCAGTGTCGCGATAATTCCTCCACTCCCAACATTTTCCTGAATGTCTTGATAGCCATACTCTTTCAACTTTTCCAAGATAAAAGCTCGGGTTTTCGTTTCTTGAAAGGATAATTCTGGATACTGATGCAAATAACGACGATTTTCTATCATTTCTGCATAATTTTCTTCTAAAAAATATTCCCATTCCTCATAACTCATACTTTTCCTCCCTATTGTGATACGAATAAAAGCAGCTACTTTTCATGTTATAACTTATGACACATTATATGGATACACTTCTTATTTGTCAATCCATTTTCTGAGTTTTCTGAAAATTTATTTTTTTACATAACAATTCAGTTTTGTACAATTCCCTTTATATAAGGAATCGAATAGGTAATCCCCGTTGTTACTTCTTTCTTTTTAATAACAAAGAGAAAATTAAATTTTTATTTATTCAAAAATAAACATTTTTTTAGAAAAAACACTCTTGACACGTAATGTTTTATGACATATCATTCAGCTATATTATTAGAAAATTCTAACGAAAGAGGAACCTAGCTATGAACAAAACAGAGATTATGGACATTATCGAAAGTAAAAAAGAAAAATTAGCTACTGCGGCGGACAATATTTGGGAAACTCCTGAACTACGTTTTGCAACAAAAAAATCAGTTCAAGAACATTATAAAGTATTGGAAGAGGAAGATTTTGTCATCCAAAAAGGCGTTGCCGGTATGAAACACGCCTATATCGCAACTTTTGGTAGTGGCAAACCCATCATAGGGATCTTAGGAGAATATGATGCTTTGTCAAATCTCAGCCAAATCGCTGATTTAGCCGAGGAAAAAGCTTTAAAGAAAGGCGCAAACGGTCATGGATGTGGCCATAATCTTTTAGGAATTGGTTCAGTTGCAGGGGCTATTGGCGTAAAAGAATACCTGAAGCAAACCGGTCATAGTGGTACCATTAAACTTTTTGGTTGCCCTGCTGAAGAAGGAGGCTGCGGGAAATCCTATATGGCTCGAGAAGGCGTGTTTGATGATTTGGACCTAGCATTAAGTTGGCATCCAGGCGATCAAACCAAAGCATGGGGCAACACAAACTTAGCTGTTTACCATGTTTACTATAACTTCCACGGAAAAGCTGCACATGCAGCGGGTTCTCCAGAGCTCGGACGTAGCGCACTTGATGCTGCCGAGTTGATGAATATTGGAGTTCAATACTTACGTGAACATATCATGCAAGAAGCGCGTATCCATTATGCCTACAAAGATGCAGGCGGCACGTCCCCAAACGTTGTCCAGTCCAGCACTTCACTTTTCTATTACGTGCGTGCGCCTAAAATGGAGCAAGCAACTGAAATTTTTGAGCGCGTCAACAAAATTGCACAAGGAGCTGCTCTTATGACCGAAACAGAGCTAGAAATCAAGCTAGATTCTGCTTGTTTGGACTATATCCCCAATCAAACTTTTACTACCTTGATGCACAAAAACTTGGAGTTACTTACGCCACTTGAGTTTTCCCCAGAAGAGATCCACTATGAACAAAACTATTTTGACACTGTTCCTGAAAACGTAAAACGAACGCTTTTGCAACAAGCGCTTGCTGAATTTCCGGAAAAATCAATAGATGAAATTAAAAACATCGCCTCTATGCCAATCAATAGTGAACTGTACCCGCTAAAATTCACTCCAGAAGCTATTGGTTCAACAGATGTTGGCGACGTTAGTTGGGTCGTTCCAACTGCCCAAGTCCACATCGCATGCGAGCCTCATGGTACTTCTGCTCACAGTTGGCAATGGGTCGCAAATGGTAAATCTTCCGTCGCCCACAAGGGTATCTTAACTGCCGGAAAAGCCCTTGCTTTGACAGCAATAGATGCTTTTGAACAACCCGAATATTTACAAAAAGCCAAAGAAGAGCATCTAGCGACACTTGGCGGAAAGACCTATCAATGCGGAATCCCTTCTACGATTCAACCAGAGGAATAGGCTTAAAAATCAAAAAAACTGAGGAGTTTTTCCTCAGTTTTTTCTTTGAATTGCTATAACCAACTTCATTACCTGGTCATCCACCGGAAGAACCTACTCCACAAAATCTTGACGAAAAATAAAACTGCTACGCATTTCAAAAACTGCATTTAACTTCGAACGATTTACTTCTAGTTCAGCAGCTTCTACATATAAATTTTGACTTTTTAGAATTTTCCTCATAAAAAAAGCAAAATCACACCACACTTCCACTTGGTGATGGAACAAAATCACGATCTGAGACAAAAAAATCCCCACTCATTTGAGTGGGGATTCATACTTCTATATCAGTATTATTAAGACTATTTATTTAGTGCTGTTTTAGCTTGGTCAGCTAATGCAGTAAATGCAGTAGCATCGTTAACTGCTAAATCAGCTAACATTTTACGGTTCATGTCGATTTCAGCCAATTTCAAACCGTGCATTAATTTTGAGTAGCTTAAGCCATTCATACGAGCTGCAGCGTTGATACGTGCAATCCATAATTTACGGAAATCACGTTTCTTTTGACGACGATCTCTGTATGCATAGCTGTATGATTTCATTACTTGTTCTTTTGCTGTTCTGTATAATGTATGTTTAGAACCGTAATAACCTTTCGCTAATTTAAGCACCTTTTTACGACGCTTGCGGGTTACTGTTCCACCTTTAACACGTGCCATGATAAAATTCCTCCTTGAGTTCTACTTACATTTCTCTATTTTTCTGTTACTTTTTTTAAATCTACTTATTTCATGCGAGCAAGTTGTTGACGGATACGTTTGTAATCGCCACTTGAAACCATGCTTGCTTTACGTAATTGACGACGTTGTTTTTTCGTTTTTCCGTGGAAACGGTGGCTTGTAAAAGCACGGAATCTTTTCAATCCGCCTTTACCCGTACGTTTGAAACGTTTTGCTGAACCACGGTGTGTTTTTTGTTTTGGCATGTCAAATTTCCTCCTCAAAATCTAAGTGCTTATTTTTCATTTTTTGGCGCAAGTACTAAAAACATACTTCTACCATCCATTTTCGCTTTTTGTTCTACAGTGGCAATATCCGCTGTTTCTTCAGCTAAGCGAACTAGAACTTTCTGACCAATCTCTTTATGGGTAATGGCACGGCCCTTGAATCTGATTGACGCTTTTACTTTGTCGCCTTTTTCCAAGAATTTTCGTGCATTACGCAATTTTGTATTGAAGTCGTTTACGTCGATTGTTGGACTTAATCGAACTTCTTTTACATTGATTACTTTTTGTTTTTTACGAGCTTCGCGTTCTTTCTTTTGTTGCTCAAAACGAAACTTACCGTAGTCCATGATTCGTGCTACTGGTGGTTTTGCAGTTGGGGCCACTAGTACTAAGTCTAGGTTTGCTTCTTCTGCAATCTTTAAAGCTTCTACTTTTGTGCGAACGCCTAATTGTTCTCCATCCGCTGCAATCAAACGTAACTCACGTGCACGAATACCGTCGTTCACCATCATATCCTTTGCTATGGTCATTCACCTCCAAGTTTTTTCAGAGAAAAATGCAGAAAAAAACGAGGTCTTTTTCAAGATCCCGCTACCGATTACAGCTATATGCACAGAACTTCTGTACAAACTATATTCTATCTAGCCCAGTGACTTTCGTCTACGTAAGGCGAGAAGCGGGTGCTTCTGCTTAATTCTCAACTTTCTCATTATAACACGTACTATTCCTTTGTCAAGTCTTCCTTTTTAAAATTCAGTAGATTGTGAAAATAATCAAGATCAAACAAAAAAAACTGTCAAAAGCTACGTATCATCTGTAATTTTTGAATTTTTTAATTGTGAAATCTTATTTAAAGATCTTCTTTTTTATGCTATTCTAAAAATGAATGAAAAAGGAGGATGAAAATGTTTTTGAAATTTACAAAATTATTATCTGAAGAATTTTCAGGATACTCTCGTCAAAAGTTCTTCAAAGACTTAATGGCCGGACTAACTGTAGCTGCTGTTGCTCTCCCACTGGCACTTGCTTTTGGTGTATCTAGCGGGGCCACTGCAGGAGCTGGACTGATTACAGCAATCATCGCTGGTCTTATAATCGGAACCTTATCTGGAGGCTTCTATCAAATTTCTGGTCCAACAGGTGCGATGTCTGCAATTTTAATTTCCTTAATTGCGAAATACCACATGGATGGCGTGTTCTTAGCGACATTAATGGCAGGTATTTTTTTACTAATTGCCGGAATATTTAAGTTAGGAACACTAACTAATATGATTCCCTCATCTGTTATTACCGGTTTCACTTCTGGAATCGCTATCATTATTGCTTTAGGCCAAGTTAACAATTTATTTGGGGTCCACTCAGAAGGAGACTCCGCACTAGCTAAATTATGGAGTTACACAAAATTAGGTTTCCATCCTGATTTTCCAACATTAATCATTGGAATTTGTGTCATATTGTTTATTGTGTTCTTTCCCAAAAAATGGAACGCAATCATCCCTTCATCACTACTGGCCATTATCCTAGCGACTGCTGCAGTGATGTTTTTTCATATTCATGTTCCAGAAGTTGGCAAAATTCCGACATCACTCATCCCAAGCGAGCATTTGCGTGTCCAAAACATCAAGCCAGGTTTGATGAAAGAATTGATTGCACCTGCACTTAGCATTGCCGTGCTTGGCATGATCGAAAGCTTGCTTTGCGGTGCCTCAGCAAGTCGTATGACTGGGAAAAATTTAGACAGCAACCAAGAACTTGTCGCTCAGGGTGTTGGGAATATGCTCCTGCCATTCTTTGGGGGGATTCCTGCAACAGCTGCTATCGCCAGAACAAGCGTCGCAATCAAATCAGGGGCTCAAACGAGAATTGCTGGAATCATTCATGCAGTAACCTTGATGCTTTCCATGTTTATTTTGACACCTGTCATGATGCATATTCCACTAAGCGCTTTAGCGGGAGTTTTAATTGTCACCGCATGGCGTATGAATGAATGGGAGTCGATTCACTATCTCTTTTCTCACCGCTTAACTAGTGGAATCGTCAAATTCTTAGTCACAATGGTCGCCACAGTTGCACTTGACCTAAGTATGGCTATTTTACTAGGTGTAATCGTTGGACTTGTGTTTTTCATTGGAAAAAGTGCTACAATTGAAGTAAATACTGAATCTGTAGATCCAACACGAATGGGCAAGGAAGCACATCCTTCTGCCGAAAATTGGACAGTTGTCTATCTCACGGGCCCATTATTTTTTGTCAATTCCGAAAAAGTACATAGCGCACTAAGCAATTTGCCAAAAGAAGAGTCCATCATTTTTTCTCTAAGAGGCGTGCCTAATATCGATGTGACCGCTGCAAAAATGCTACTAGAATTTTACGAAGAACATACAACAGCTAACCGACAAGTAATTTTTGCGTCGATGAACTTAGGGGTTAGAAAAAGCTTAGAAAAAGCCGGCCTTAAAGAAACGGAACAACAGCCCCTATTTTTTGATTCAGTTAATCTATTTCTCGAAAAACTTTTTCAGTAACATAGCTAAAAGGAGAATTATTTTATGGCAAAAGACCCACTACTACCCAAAATCCCACATTCTTTACAATTAGGTGAGATTGACTATTTAAAGGACGAACAGCATCTATTTCAACTGGAACTAAAAGATGAAAACTGGGTTGGATTAGACACCTCACAGGTTTATTTTCAACAAACCTTATTAAACAAATGTCTTTTTTCTGGTAGCCACTTCACACGATTTGAATGCATGGATGTGATCTTTAATCATTGTGACCTTTCAAACGTCGAATGGATTGGTGGTTCTTTTCATCGAATTATTTTTAAAAATTGCAAGCTTACTGGCTGCAATTTTGCAGAGAGCACCTTGCGCGATTGTCAGTTTATTGATTGTATGATGGATTATTGTTCATTCAATTACACCACCATGAAAAGCGTTTCTTTTCAAGAAAACTCTCTGAAAGATAGCGAGTTTTCTGAGGTTACTTGGCAACATTTATTTTTCTATAAAAATAAGTTAACTGGTAGCACTTGGTTTCAGACAAAATTAGCTGGATTAAATTTTTCTACTTGTACGTTTGAACAAATCATACTCTCTAAGGAATTGCTTAGAGGTCTAACAGTGAATCAAGAACAAGCGATAACTATTGCGCTTGGATTTGGTCTTTTACTAGACGAGCCCTTATCCGAATAAAAAAGAGTGAACAAAAGAGCCCTAATCTTTTGTTCACTCTTTTTATTCCATTCTTAATTCACGGTTACTGTAGCAACCATACTGTGTAAGTCATTAACCGTTTGTGAAACAGACACCACATTTCCTGAAACGATCTCTTCTGACGAGACATTTACGATAAATGAACCCGCGGCATCTGCCTTTCCATAATAACTTTTTCCTGAAACAGTTACTTCTACTTCTGCATTTGGATCTGCTTTCCCTGTGATAGAACTATCATGTTCTGCGACGCTATTAATCGTAACTAGCTTGGGATAAACGATCACCGATTTTTGATTAGATATACCAGAATCAGGATCCGTAGCAGTCACTGTAACAGTGGTTCCTGCTGCATAAGCTTTTGATAACGTAATAGCAAACAGCCCGGTTGCATCCGCAACACCGTTATAAATACGATCTCCTACAACAGCTGTAATTTTTGCATTTGGTTTTGTATTACCTGTTAGAATGGTATCACCCGATGTAATATAATCAATGCCCAGATCAAATGCTCCTGCTACAACTTCGGTTTTTAGCGTCTCACTTTGATTGCCTTTATCATCAAATGCATAAACCTCAATCGGTGTTCCCACTTTATAAGTTGTATCTAAATGAACGGTGAACTTCCCGTCTAAATCCGTAACTGTTTGGTAACTATCTGTCCCAATTTGAAAGTGAATATGGACATTTGGATCAGCAATTCCGGTCGCACTTGTATCATTTTCTGTTACGTTATTAATTTCTGGTTTGCTCAGATCATGTGAATCATCATCTTTTACATACACAACCGCTGGTGAGCTTTGGGCATCGTCTTTTTCACTGATTACACTAACTTTTTGATTGACGCTTAGTGTATGATCCAATGTAATCGAATAAGCACCCGAACTATCCGACTGCGCTTTATACTGCTTTTCGTCAATCGTTGCAATGATAGTATGATCAGCTTGGGCCGTTCCTGTGATTTTTAGACTACTTGTAAAAATAGGATCTACAGTTGGCGTCGTGGGAGTTGGGATGTCGTCCGATTTTACATAGACAACTGTCGGCTCACTATCTTGTCCTGCATCATCTTCACTAACAACACTAATTTCTTCCCCTTCTTTTAACTTCTCTTCAATATTAATTGAAAACGCTCCGCTATCATCTGTCCTACCAAAGTATAATTTATCTCTAAGAGTTAGATGAATCGCATGATTAGCTTGCGCAGTCCCTGTCACACGTGTGCTACTTGTATATACCGTGTCAACAACCGGGGCAGTTGGTTTGATATCTTGACCCTTTTTAACTGTCACCATTAGTTTCGCACTACTTTCACCATTATGATTTTGGTAAACAGTTAGCACCGTACCTTCTGGAAACGTTTGCTCAAGATCTACCGAAAAAGAACCATTCTTCTCTACATTTGCTTTGTACACTTGATTATTTGCCACCACTACAACCAAAGCTGGGTAGTTTGCTGTTCCGGTCAAATGCGTATCTTTAGTAGTTATTTCATTTACCTGAGGCTGTGGTATGGTAACCCCTCCACTTCCTATATGATATGCGGTGGTTTCACTCGCAAACGTCATCTTTGGTGCTAAAATTCCTAAACAAACTAAACTAAACGCAACCATGATTATTTTCTTCATTTTCTTTCTCGTCTCCTCTAAATTTATTATAGAAAAAAGCAAGGAGTTCGCCGGCCTTAGGCTTAACTCCTTACCATAATCTTACTTAAAATGTTCCAATAAAGAATTGTGCTGGATCACTTGTTACACCATTTTTAACTTGTGTAACAGTTACTGAATCTCCCATTACAAGCGCACGTTTGAAATCAGCTTTAAACTTGCCGTCTTTATCTGTGCTTGCTTTGATTGTCTCATCCACATTTCCATCTGAGGATGTCAATGTAATCGTCACTTCAGCATCTGGATCACCAACCCCTGTAATATTCGTCATTTCTGGAAGTAAGTTAGATACTGTTACTGTTCTTGGTAGTACAACTGCATCTTTTTGCGTTGCATCTTCATCGTCAGTAGCACTCATATGGATGGGTGTCCCAACTTCATACATATGTGGAAGATCAAAGGCAAATTTACCATTTTGATCAGAATCTCCCTCAAAAATTTGATCTTTGATTTTCACCATGTAATGAACATTGGCTCTAGAAGTGGTTCCTGCTGCTTTCATAGATTGACTTGTCACACTTTGCAATGACATATCTAATGTTTTACTACTCAACACTTTTGCAGTCGCTAACGAACTTGTATTGCCAGCATCATCAGTAGCGGTTACTTCTAGTTGTGATTTTGCCACATAGGTGCGCTCTACATTCACTGAAAACTCACCCTTGTCATCGGCAGTGCCTTGGAATCTAGATTTTTTACCAGTTAAGATATCAGTCAAATAAACATCTACTGTAGCTTTTGCTTCTGTTTTTCCTTTAACCTCTTGATCTACATCCGTAAATTTGTTTAATACTGGTACTTCCGGTGCTGTATTGTCAATGACCTCAAAAGATGTTGGGTCACTTTCTTTTCCTGAAATCCCGGTTGCAGTAACTGTACCTTGAATCCCTTTGGCAAAAGTGTGATTCAATTGAATATCGAATTGACCATTTTCATCTACTTGATCATCATATTCTTCACCGTCAATCACTACTTTAACTTTTGCATTCTTTTCAGCTTTTCCTTTTAAGTTTGTATCACTATCCCCTAAATTAAACACTTTAGGCTTTTCTGTTTGTTTATCTGTCATAACCTTAACGCTTGTTGTTGGACTAACATTTCCTGAGGCATCCGTAGAGAAGACTTTTACTTCTGTCCCAGCTGTATACGCATGATGCAAGTCAATTGTAAAATCACCCTTGTCATCTGAATCCCCGTAGAAATATTGATCCCCAATTTCTACTGTTACTTTACAGTTTGCTTTCTTCGTATTTCCTTTTAATGTTGTATCTGTATCCATAATTTTTTGTACTTCTGGTGCTACTGGTGCTACATTATCTACTACTTTAATTGAAGTTGCTTCACTAACGTTACCTGCTTCATCTTTGGCATTAACGGTTAAAATTTCTCCCGCAGTAACAGCTTTTGAAAGTTTGAAATCAAATTTCCCATTAGCATCCGCTTTAGACGTACCAACTACATCTCCCGCTTCATTTTTCACTTCAATGGTGCTATTTTCTTCTGCTGTTCCAACTACTTTTTGGTCTGAAACTTCCACGTCATTTGCAACTGGTTTTTCTGGTGCAATCGTGTCTTTTACAGTTGTTTTCACAGGATCACTTTCATGTTGGTCCTTATCAATTTGTACAACTGATAATTCTTCGTTGTAGTTAAGCGCCCGATTTGTTGTTACAGAATAATTGCCATCTTTATCTACTTTTGCCGTTCCTAGTTCTGTTCCTTTATTGTCACTTACTTTGATTGTATCTCCAGCTACCCCCGTACCTGTTACAATCGAAGTTTTTGCTTCAGGTGCAGTGACAGTTGGAGCATCTACAGCAGACTCTTCAACAATCCCACCATCTTTATCGTTTTCATCATAACCGACCATTAAGAAAACACCTGAGGAATCATTAGAATGGAATTCTATTGAAATAACATAATCTTGATCTTTATCTGTGATTACTTCTTTTTCAAACACTTGGTCCGTTAAAGGTTTTTCGGTTGCAGTGAATTCTTCACCATTAAAGCTAACTTTCCCATCTGGCATATTAGTTGGATTCATTGCTGTTAATTTCATTCCATAAAGAAGTTTGATTTTATATTTTTTATTTGCTTTTAACTTAACATGCTTCTCAGCTAAAAAGTGAGAGTCTCCGATGTTAAAAAAGTTTGTACTAGCATAGTGAACTTTTGTATTTGGTCTTGTTGCATCATGAAGGAAGACATTGTCTACCGGAATATCCAATGTACTTGTATAATCTTTTACTTGCCAACCAGTCGATACATCAAAGTTTGGCTCCATTTTTCCCGCTACACTAGTTGTACTTTTATTTGTACTTACTAATGGATTTTCCGAAAGCAAATGATGCATAGGCGTTACTTGCGTTGTTTTTGCCAGTGTAGAAAAAGGATTTGTCACACTTGCTTGAACTTGTTTTGTATGCAACACAAATGGACAAGCTAATCCAATAACCCCCATCGTTACTAGTTTTTGGATTGTTCCTTTATTTTTCAAATTCATCTTATTGTTCCTTTCGTAATTTACTCATTATCCAGGCAACACTTGCTAATAAAATACCGCCTATTGTAACAAGTAAATAATTAGATTGTTCATTTGTTCTTGGTAGTTTTCGAGATGCTCCACCATTGTGATTGCTATCAGAATGATTGTTCGCGCTACTTGTTGGCACGGTGCCAGACCCGCCAGACTCTCCACTATTTGTTGAGGTGCTACTTGTGGTGTCACTCGTTGAGCTACTACTTGTGGTGTCACTCGTTGAGGTGCTACTTGTGGTATCACTCGTTGAGGTACTACTTGTAGTATCACTCGTTGAGGTGCTACTTGTAGTATCACTCGTTGAGGTGCTACTTGTGGTATCACTCGTTGAGGTGCTACTTGTGGTATCACTCGTTGAGGTGCTACTTGTGGTATCGCTCGTTGAGCTACTACTTGTGGTGTCACTACTTCCAGAAGAAGTAACCGCTACCTCTGTTTCTTTACTCTTATTCCCTGCTTGATCTTCTGCTACTGCAATTAAACTATCTCCTGCTTTTGCTGAAGTATCATCTAGGTGGAAATTCACAACGCCTTGGTCAGAAGCTTTCCCACTTCCAAGAAGCTTTTTCGCTTGGTTATAAATGGAAACTGTACTATTCTTCTCAGCAGTTCCACTTACCATTTGATCTTTTTCATCTATGTCAGTTATTTTAGGAGACTCTGGTGGTGTAGTATCTTCCACAATTGTTGTTGTCGCATCACTTTTAGCGCCTTCAGTATCAATTTGTAATACTTTGACTTTTTCATGATAAACTAATGCCCGATTTGCACCCACTTCAAAGTTTCCATTGCTATCTGCTATATTTTCACCTAAAAGCTGATTATCTTGATCAATAACCTGAACTCTGTTTCCAGCAATTGCTTTTCCTTTGACTAGCGTCGTGCCAGCCTCTGGAGATTCGACAGTTGGTGCTGGAATACTTTCTTCGATAATTCCCCCTTCCGGATCTGCACCATCATAGCCGACCATTAGGAAAACACCTGAGGAATCATTCGAGTGAAATTCCATAGAAATAACAAATTCTTGATCTTTTGTTGTCGTGATTGTTTTTTGATATACTTGGTCTGTTAACGGATTAGTAGTAGCCACTTTTTCGTCACCATTAAAGTTAACTTTTCCATCTGGCTGATTGTCTGGTTTCATTCCAGTCAACTTCATTCCATATAGTAATTTAATTTTATAGGTACGATTTGCTTTTAATTTGACATGTTTTTCCGCCAAAAAATGAGCATCCCCAATATTAAAGAAATTCGTACTTGCATAGTGAACTTCTGTCTTAGGTCTTGTAGCATTTTGTAGAAAAACTTTCTCTACCGGGATATCCAATGTACTGGTATAATCTTTTAATTCCCAGCCAGTAGTTACATCAAAGTTTCCGTCATCTTGTGTTTCTACTTTTTTGGTTGACACATTTTTCTTGCCTTTGACAGTTTGAGCATGTACCGTTTCGTTATAGACTAAAGTCGTTGTAGCACCACCTGCTAAAACAGCAGTAGCAATAAGTAACGTAGCAAGTTGTTTTTGTTTGTTCATTTCAAACTCCTTTCTATTCCAACCTAGTTATGGAACAGTTGAACGTTTAACCTTCCAAAGTAGTCAATCTCCCCAACTAAATATTGATTCCAATTTTGTCCCCAGCAATTTTCTACATTCATAAAATAAGTTGCTTTTGTAGAAGAATCCATACCTAAAGTTTGATAAAGGACATTCATTCCATATAACTCATTCCATGGTTGATCAACATCAATAAACATGTTATTAGCGATTACAGCGCGGTAGCCACAATTGAATTTTCCATCAAATGAATGATAATACAAATCATAGACATCATCCGCTATTCTAGTTTGCACTAATGGATTATTGTGTTTTTTGATTGTTAATTCACCTGAATTATTCGAAATAGTTTTTTCATTATCAGTATTTAAATTGAACGTTGTTGCCAATTTCATTGGTGCTTGCACTTCACTTGCTTCTACTTTCATTGATGTGCTATTCGAAAAAGCTAATAATCCCATTGCCATTGCAAAACCTAAAAATAATTTCTTCATAAAAAAAACTCCAGTCTTCATTAAATTTTTCCCCTATTATTTAGTTTGAGAGAACGCTTCCTCTCTTCCCACTTGCTTCTACTTTTGATTATGAAACTTTTAGTAAAAAATCATACACGCTTATGTCTATAAATAAATTTCAACTAAATTTTCATGTTTAATAAACTTCCTCATTTTACGTAGTGGCCGCTACTTGTCTATCTTACATCGTTTTCTCTTTAACCTATATTTTTTTTCTTATATGACAAATTGCTCTTTAATATATTCTAAAACCTGCTCTTCATCAAAATATTTAATAATCAAGATTGTTTCTTCCATCATTTTTTTCCCTGTAACATATTCTCCTGTTTTCAAATAAAAGCACCCTTTTAAATATTTAAAAATCGCTCTTTCACAAATAAATTCTCCCGTTTCCACATGGTGCCTTATGGCATCTAAAAAAAATAAAGCTTCTTCAAAACAACTAGATTTTAGACAGACAAAAATAGTACTTAAGATAATTTTTATAATCATTCTTTTAAACTCAATAGAGTCTGTATAAAGGAACGGTTTTTTTAACAATTCTTTAGAAAACACCAGAATTGTTTGAATATTTAATCTTGGCAAAGAAAAAGAATATAAATATAAATCATAATGAGTCCATTGTTCCGTAGAAAATAAATATTCCGTTAATTCTTCAATAAAAACTTCCGAGACTTTCTTTTGATGTGTCACAATATCTAGTAATATATTAATCACAATTGAATTCAGCTTATATTTTTCTTCCCCATAAACTTTATACAAAGAGTCTTCTTTTTGTTCCAAACGTTTTAAAAGAAATAGATTTTTTTCATTGTATAATCTTTTAATATTATTAAACAATAACGGCATCGGTGCTTCTTTATAGTTGTTAATGATTAGTTCAAACTCATGTAAGCTTATATCCAACTTTTCTAATATCTTAATAAACTTATCCACAGTAATAATTGTGCTTCCTCTCTCAAATTTAGATAACAAAGAATACGACATAATCCCTTCTGAGACATCTTCCAAACTATATCCTTTTGCAATTCGAATATTTCGTATGACTTCACCGTACAATTCCTCTTTGTTATCCCTAAAATACACCATATCTCAGCACCCCTATCTCACGTTCAAAATTCCAAATATCCCTAGTTTATGCTGAGCAATATCCCACCTCCAAATAAATTGCTCTTAGAACTTACTCCTAAAAGATAACAGATAATTAGCGGTTCAATATAGTCTGTTGACCTCCCTTTCTTTCCCCTCTATTATTCACTCGTTTTTTTTGAAAGAAGTTTTTTTGTACTATATTACAAAGTCCTAACACAGACATCCGAATTTTAAAATACGTGTTCGCTTCAATTCGATCATACTCTTTATTTTTAAAAATAAACAAAAAAATAACTTTTCAACACCTGTTTTTTGCTTATATAAAAAAAAGCCTTTAAAAAAGCTTTTTTTTAAAAAAATAAAATATATAATCAAACAAAAATTATATTTATTTTTATAGACGTTTGTAAGTAATCTGTGATTTTTCAAATGAAACCTGCCAATAATTTCTCTTTTTCAGACGCAATTCAGCTTTTTTAGCATTACAACAAATAAAAAAGTGTAAATCCAACATAAAAAAACTGTTGAATTTACACTTTTGCTATTCTTTTTATTTTTCTACTTTGAAGCAGCTTCTTGTTGCGCTGTACTTTCTTCTTTTGGCTCTTCTTTAATCAAAGCCTTCCTTGATGCATTGACACGACCTTGTTTGTCAATTTCCGTTACTTTCACATCTAGCATTTGACCCATTTTCAAAATATCTTCTACTTTGTTCACGCGTTCGTGAGCAAGTTGAGAAATATGGACAAGTGCATCTTTACCTTTGGCAATATTCACGAATGCACCAAATTTTTCAATGCGGACAACTTTCCCCTTGTAAACATGCCCGATTTCAATTTCTTTGGTTAATTCTTCGATGATTTGTTTTGCACGTTTGATCATTTGCGCATCAGCAGAAGCGATGCTGACATTACCATCTTGGTCAATGTCAATCTTAACTCCGGTCTCTTCAATGATTCCATTGATTGTGTCTCCACCTTTACCAATGACATCTTTGATTTTTGCAGGTTTAATTGTCATCATTTCAATCTTAGGCGCATACTCACTCAATTCTTCACGAGGAGCAGAAAGCGTGTTGGTTAAGACCTCTAAAATTTCCATACGAGCTTTTTTCGCCTGCATAAGTGCTTCAGTTAAGATTTGTTCGGTAATTCCATCAATCTTGATGTCCATTTGTAGAGCAGTAATTCCATCTTTGGTTCCTGCTACTTTAAAGTCCATGTCTCCTAAATGATCTTCCAAGCCTTGAATATCTGTCAAGACAGTATAGTCTTCATCATTTTTGACAAGTCCCATAGCAATCCCAGCAACTGGCGCTTTAATTGGAACACCTGCATCCATAAGCGCTAACGTTCCTGCACAAATACTTGCTTGAGAAGATGAACCGTTGGATTCTAAAACCTCAGCAACTAAACGAATCGTATAAGGAAATTCGCTTTCAGATGGAATCACTTGAGAAAGTGCCCGTTCTCCTAATGCTCCGTGTCCAATCTCACGTCGACCTGGGGAACCAGAACGGCCCGTTGAACCCACACAAAATTGTGGGAAATTATAATGATGAATAAAACGTTTGCTGTCTTCTACACCCAATCCATCAATAATTTGATGTTCTCCAAGCGGTGCTAGTGTACAAGCAGATAGAGCTTGCGTTTGCCCACGAGTAAACAAACCAGAACCATGGACACGAGGAAGTAGGCCAACTTCTCCAGCAAGAGGACGAATTTCATCAATTTTACGGCCATCAGGTCGGATTTTTTCAACTGTAATTAAACGACGAACTTCGTTTTTTTCCATATTTTCTAGGATTTGGCGAACTTCTTTTAGTTTTTTCGTTGCTTCTGCATCTTCTGCAAATTTTTCTTCATAAAGAGCGTATACGTCGTTTTTGACTGCTTCAATAGCATCTTCACGAGCTAATTTTTCTTCTGTTTGAATAGCTGCAGTCATAGCCGGCATATGTGCGTCATTGACTTCTTTTTCTAAATCAGCATCAATCTGAAGTAATTGAATCTCCATTTTTTCCTTGCCCACAGCATGCATAATTTCTTCTTGAAAGGCTACAAGCTCTTTGATAGCAGCATGTCCGAATAAAAGAGCCGCTAACATATCTTCTTCTGAGGCTTCAGCTGCACCACTTTCAACCATATTGATTGCATCTTTTGTACCTGCAACGCTTAGATGAATGTCACTTTTTTCAGCTTGTTCAACCGTTGGATTCAGTACAAATTCTCCATCAACACGACCCACATCCACTCCCGCAATTGGGCCATTAAAAGGAATATCAGATACGCATAACGCTAGAGAAGAACCTAACATAGCTGACATTTCTGGTGTACAGTCTTGCTCTACACTCATCACAATATTGGTGACTTGAACTTCATTACGAAAGCCTTCTGCAAACATCGGACGAATCGGACGATCAATCAATCGAGCAGTCAGGGTAGCTTTTTCACTTGGTCTGCCTTCTCTTTTGATAAATCCGCCTGGGACTTTACCTACTGCGTACATTTTTTCTTCGTAGTTCACTGTTAACGGAAAAAAATCAACATCTTTTGCTTCTTTTGATGCAACAGCTGCTGTCAAAACCGCTGTGTCACCATAACGAACTAGAACTGCTCCATTCGCTTGTTTTGCTAATTGTCCAACTTCAACACTTAGAGAACGTCCGCCCCAGTTCGTGCTAAATACTTTTTTTTCTGTACTCATTTTCTTTTCTCCTTCTTTTCCAAACCCGTGAACCTGTGCTACTAAACAAATGGGAACGTCTTTTTATAAAGGCACTCCCATTTGCATAGTAGTGTCACATCTCACGTTTTGGCTTGTTTCTTGCTTCTTTTTGTCTACAAACATGAAAAGAAAGCGAGATCCTAACGAACCTCACTTCCCATTACAGATATTAACGACGTAATCCTAAACTTTGGATTAATTCACGGTAACGTTGAACATCAGTTTTACGTAAATAAGCTAATAAGTTACGACGATGACCAACTTTTTTCATTAGTCCACGATAAGAATGGTGATCTTTTTTGTGAACACGAGCATGCTCATTTAAGTGGTTGATTTCTTCTGTCAATACAGCAATTTGTACTTCTGGAGAACCAGTATCCCCTTCATGACGAGCAAACTTAGTCATAATTTCGTTTTTTCTTTCTTTTGAAATAGCCATGTATTCCACCTCTTTCATCAAATTTCACCCTATAACTGAGTAAATCGTTGGTGATTCGAAAAACCAAGTAACAGGCGGTACAGTCTTATACCATACACGTTTACTCTACAGGATTTAACGCTAAAAATCAAGAAAAATAAATAGAATTTTCGTTCCTTGAACAGATTCTCTTGCCTTCGATCAGTAGTCAGAATTTATGCAAATATGTTATACTACTAATAGAATTTGATGCATTCCATTCCTATAAAAAATGGTTTGAACTGCAATTGAAAGGAAGACATAATTTGATTACAATGAAAGACATCATTCGAGAAGGAAACCCTACGCTTCGAAAAGTGGCCGAAGACGTTCCCTTTCCTCTATCAGATGAAGACCGAAAATTAGCCGAAGAAATGCAAACTTTTTTAACAAATAGTCAAGACCCAGTTCTTGCTGAAAAATATGGTTTACGTGGTGGGGTTGGCTTAGCAGCACCTCAATTGGATGTTTCCAAAAGAATCATTGCTCTTCTTGTTCCGAGCATGGATCCGAAAAATCCAGAACCTACTTTGGATACTGTGATGTTCAATCCTAAAGTGATCAGCCACTCTGTTCAAGAGGCGTGTCTAGCAGATGGTGAAGGCTGTTTATCTGTAGATCGTGATGTTCCAGGGTATGTTGTACGCCATAATAAAATAACCGTAACCTATGAGGATGCACAAGGAAACAAACAAAAAAAACGCTTCAAAGGCTACGAAGCAATTGTGGTACAGCATGAAATTGATCATACTAATGGGATTATGTTTTACGACCACATCAATACCAAGGCACCTCTTACATTAAAAGAAGGCGTACTTGTAATTGAATAATCTTTTCTAAGTATGAAGTTGGGGTATAAAGTTTTCATTCCAACGAATAAGCAAGAGTGGATTTTGCTGCTCCCACTATTTATCTGGATACTAAGAGTCTAGGACACAACGCAAAAGTTATGTCCTAGACTTTTTACTTTCTCTTGACAAAAAATGGTTGTATTTTCAGCAAAAAGGAAGCAGATGTTCTCACCGACTCATTCTAAGATATGGAGTGCTTCAAGTGCTTGAAAAATTCCTTCTTCATCGTGGCTTTCCGTCACATAATCGCCAATTTTTTTCAGATCATCCGTTGCATTCCCCATGACAATACCTGTTCCAGCAAGCTGAAGCATCTCACGATCATTTTCACCATCGCCAAAAGCAATAATATCTTCTTGGTGAATCCCTTGGTTGTTTGCCATATGCAACAAGGCTTGCGCTTTTGAGCCATCATGAGGCAAAACATCCACCGCCTCCTCGTGCCAGCGAACAAAACGAAACTCGGGAAACTCTGAGGAAAATATTCCCTCTTGATTCTCTCCATAAAAAGCTAGCGCTTGGTAAATCGTTTTTTTGTTTTCACTAAAAGATTTCTTTGGTGGAACACAAGCCCCAAAGCTAAACATAGCACGTTCCATTTTTTTTCTATCAAAATCAGAATGACGATAGATGGCATCCATATTTTGATAGGCCAAATCGATGCCTTTTTCCTGTGTTGCTTGCAGTAGGCGCTTAAACGCCTGTCTATCAAGTGGATTTTGGTAGACCACTTGATGTTTTACATAAGCTAGTGCACCATTACACAAAACGTAATGATCAAAGTCTCCTTCTTTGATTACTTCTATGGACAAAGGTAAGCTTCTACCAGTTGCAATCGTAACCAAATGACCTGCTTCACGCAACCTTTTTAAGGCTAATTTTGTCTTGTTCGTTATCCTTTTTTTACTATCCAATAAGGTACCATCCAAATCAAATGCAATTAATTTTTTCTTCATAATTTCTCCTTTCTCATCAAAAAGTAAGGGCTTTCATTCATTATAACAAATAGTTGTCCAAAAAAAAAGAAAGGTCCGAAAAAGTAGCTACGGCCTTTCTTATATTGCATTTTATTTTTATAACATTAATCTAAATACGTAGTTTCTTTGTTGTTCAGCCAAGCATAGCCAAGTCCTATAATAAGCCCGCCACCGACAAAGTTTCCTAAGAAAGCAAAACACAAGTTGTGGAGGATACTTGCAGTAGTCATCGCTGCAAGTGTCCCATGCGAAGCAAAATAAGCAAGTGTAAAAGCTGGGAAGTTGGCGATAACGTGTTCGAAGCCTAAAAAAGCGAAAATGAAAATAATGAAGATTGTACTTGCGACTTTCGCACCATCATCTTTCATGCGCAAAGTCGCAATGACCGCTGTGTTTACTACAATATTTGCAAATATTCCTTCAATAAAAATTTGCAATGTAGATTTCTCTAATTTTCCAGCAATCGCTGTAAACAAATAGTTATCTGGTGTTAAATTTTGGAAAGGACCGGTTAGAGAAACAAGATAACCAAATACTAACCCACCAATTAAATTGAACAATACACAAGAAAATAAAATTTTTAGTGCTGTAGATAATGGCGTTTTTTTCGTGTAAACCCCAATTGTCATATACATCATATTAGACGTTCCAAGTTCGGCATCCATATACACAATCATGACAAGCGACCAACTAAACATAAATGCATAAAGCATTTTGCCTAGACCATGTGTAATGTCTTCCCCTTTCATCGCAATGGCGAACGCTACCGCGGTTCCAAGGGTCAAAAATAAACACGCCAAAATCGCACGAATGAAGTAACGACTTTTGCTTTTGCTGAACAAATCCATCTTTTTATCGATTGAATAATCGATATTTTCCATAAGACCTGAAATATGTTTCATCTTTGTGCTCCTTTTAATTATCTTTTTACTTCTAAATCATCTATTATTTTAAACACCTACTTGCTATTTGTCTACCTAAAAATGAAATTTTTCACTAGTTTTCAATGCGCTTTCATTTTTACATTTATTCTAAAGTGAAAACACAGAATTTTACCATTCCCTTCTCATTAACCATTCATAAGTCGCTATTATTTCTCATATAAAAATTGACTTTTACAGAAGTTATCGGTATAATTACCATTGTGTAAAATAATGCAGCAAGAATCGAAAAATCACGTCAACAGTTGGTTGCCCCGTTTGGGTTTAATTGCGTAACCGCGGCTGCAAAGGTGAAGATTGAAGAATCAACTGAACGTATTTTTACTTTTCATGGGATTATTTTACTCCAAATAAATTTATTGGAGGAATTTTTAATGTCTCGTTATACAGGACCAAGTTGGAAAGTTTCACGTCGTCTAGGAATCTCTTTATCTGGTACAGGGAAAGAATTAGCACGTCGCCCTTATGCACCAGGTCAACACGGACCAAACAGCCGTAACAAATTATCAGAATATGGTATGCAAATGGCTGAAAAACAAAAATTACGTAACATGTATGGCATGAACGAACGTCAATTCCGTAACTTATTCGTACAAGCTGGTCAAATCAAAGAAGGTAAACACGGTGTTAACTTTATGATTTTACTAGAACAACGTTTAGATAATGTTGTTTACCGTTTAGGTCTTGCAACTACACGTCGTCAAGCTCGTCAGCTTGTAAATCATGGTCATGTTACTGTTGATGGCAAACGCGTAGATATCCCTTCTTACCGCGTTCAAGTTGGACAAGTAATTTCTATCCGTGAAAAATCTCAAAATATCGAAGTAATCAAAGTAGCTGCTGAATCAGCAATTGGTCGCCCTGCTTTTGTTAGCTTTGATGCTGAAAAACTAGAAGGTAGCCTAACTCGTCTTCCAGAGCGTGAAGAACTTTACGCTGAAATCGACGAAGCGCTTATCGTTGAATTCTACAACAACATTATGTAAGAATTCCTATTCAAAAAAGAACAGCCAAATTGGCTGTTCTTTTTTTTTTGCTTTAACTTGCAAATGGTTGTAATTTTTTTTCGATAACAGCTTGAATTTGTCCAATCCCGACACATAAGCCCCAGTAAATCAGTGCTACTAAAATATACATCGTCAAATAGTCAAATTCACGCCCACCAACAATTTTCGCTTTTTGAAAAATCTCAGGAACTGTAATCATGGCTGCCAAAGACGTACTCTTCAATAAATCCATCGCCACATTGCCAAGGGCTGGAACAGATATGCGAAAAGCTTGTGGCAAGATAATCTTGAGTAGAATCGTTTTTCTTGAAAGTCCCAACGCACTGGCTGCATCCCACTGTCCATGACTGACTCCTTGAACCGAGCCACGATAAATTTCCCCGATAAAGGCACTACTGGTGAGTGTAAAACAGATACAACTAGCTTGCAAGGCACTCAAGCGATAAGGTAGGGCAAAGTATAATAAAAACAGTAAGACCAGACCCGGAACGCCTCGAAAAAAAGACAAGTACAACCGAATCAAGCTACGTCCCCATTTTGGAGCAAAAAAACCTAAGACCATTAGTCCAATTCCAACTATATTTCCCATTATAAAAGCAAAACATGCAATTCCAAGCGTAAAGGGCAGTCCCGAAAGAACAAATGGAATAGATTCTAGTAATAGCTGAAAGTTAATCGTTGGAATATACATTTTTCAACTCCCCTAATTTACATCCACTGTTGTTTTTATTTCAATATTTGGTTCTTTGGTTACATCTGCATAAAAGAATTTTTGTGAAATCTTTGTGAGTGTTCCGTCTTCTCGCATTGTTTTAATCGTTTGATTGATTTTTTTTCGCAATGCTTGATTCTCCTTTTTTAATAAAAATCCTGAATGCGTCGGATTGTAGTAAACATCCTTTAAAATTTTAACTGGTACATCTGGCAACGCACCTAAAGCCATTTTTTGAAGATAGTAATCATTTAAGATCACGTCTGTTCGTCCATTCGCCACGTCGGTTAAATACTGATCGTTAGTGGCATTATCATAGCTAACCAGTTTTGCCCCGAATTTTTCAGCAATTTTCATATAATTCGTTGTTGCTTCCCCAGCAGCTTTTTTTCCTTTTAAATCCTTTAAAGACTGAATCCCCGAATCATCACTTTTTCGAACAACCATACTCCCAAATGAATATTTGATAGGGCTCGACAAAACAAATTTTTTAGATTGTGTTTTATTAAGCGAAAAGTCATTGGCTGCTAAATCAGCTGAGCCGTTTTGGAGTGCAGCTAGCATCCCGTCAATATTACTTTCCTTAAATGTCACGTTTATATCCAAACGTTTTGCTACCTCTTTAATCACTTCAACATCATACCCTGTGAGCTGATTATTTTTATCATGATAAGATGCTGGAAATAACGTTCCCGCAGTTGCAACGGTCAACTGATTACTTTTTGACACTTTTTGCCAACTGTTATCTTGCTCACTTGTTTGTGCTTTACATCCTGAAATTATCACCAATGTCAGAAAAAATAGTACACTTATTAGGCTTTTTTTACTTTTCATTTTCTACTCCTTTTTATTGATAATATGCTGGTAAGCAAAATTGATTTTCCTGCTCGAAAGATTTTCCAATTTGAAAAAGTAAGTCTTCTTGACCTTTTGATGCCATGAATTGGATTCCAATAGGCAAACCCCTTTTAGACAAAGACGTTGGCAAACTAATTGCAGGTTGTCCTGTCAGGTTCGCCAATTGCGTATACGGCGTAATCTGCAAGCTCTTATCAAACATCGCGTACACTAACTGCTCTAACTCCTTTTTAGACAATTCTTCCGCCTGTTTAAATGTTTCTCGCAGTGTCGCACTTTGCAAATCACAAGCAATCGTGGGGGCATAATCTGCTGTGGTCGGGCTCAAAAACAAATCATATTTCTGGAACAATTGTTCCATTTGAACAGTTGCGTGGTCCCACAAATTAAGCGCTTGAATGTACTCGCTCGCCTGAATTTTTTTTCCATATTGATACAGTACCCACGTCATTTCCTCCATATCAGCCATCGTCAAAGCACGCCCCATACTTGCTTCAATACTGCGAAACATCGCAGCTGTTTCTGCACCATTCATCACGTAATAGCTGTGAATGAGTGCAAAGCCATCTACTGGATATGCAATTTCTTCTAGCTGAAATTCTTCATGTCGGCTTAGGAAATCTTTGGCTTGTTTAAAGGCGGCTTGAGCAGCACAAGAGACTGTGCTTTTGATAGGAGAATCGACACAGCAAGCTATTTTCAAGGGACCTTTTCTTTTTTCTTGACTATAAAAGGGTGCTTGGTAAGCTGCTTCTTTTTGACTGCCCTGAAGATGCCAAAATAAAGTTTCCGTGTCCCTCATTGAGACTGTTAAGGCAAAATTAATCGAAGCGCCTTGCCAAGATCTCCAGCCATTTGGTCCAACTGGCATGGATCCTCTGGTTGGTTTTAAACCAATCAGTCCGTTAAAAGAAGCTGGGATTCTAATGGAGCCGCCCCCATCACTAGCCAGCGCTAACGGATACATCCCGCTTGCAACAGCAGCGGCTGCACCACCACTCGAACCACCTGCATGATGCTCGATGTTCCATGGATTTTTTGTCTTACCATATAAAGTTGGGTCCGTAATATTCTTAAACCCAAACTCTGGAGCATTGGTTTGACCAAATGGGTAAAAGCCTAATGCTTCAATTTTTTTGACAAAATGGCTTGTTTGAAGACTGATAGTATCCTTAAATAGTCTTGATCCAGCAGTATTCTTCCATCCCTTCTTTTCTTGACCCAATATTTTCAAGGGAATTGGCACCCCACCAAATGGTGTATTTTCTATAATATGTATCTTTTGGTTTTCTTTTTGCAGCTTTAACATGGATTCTATTTCAACCATCGCATTTAGTTTTGTGTTTTTTGTCTGGATGGTCTGTGCAATTTGTCTGTGCAACTCTTCGGGAGAAAGTTCTTTTGTTTTGATTTTTTCTGCCCAAAAAGTTGCGTCTTTTATTTGTTTCACTTTTTCACCTCCAAGATTCTTTGAGATTATATCATCCTTTTAAAAAAAACTTCCACTCCAACAAACTAAAACGTTTTCTTTTTTTGCTTTAAAAAAAGAAAAAAGCCCTATCCCTTATGGTTAGTGCTTTTTCATTCGTTCGTTTTTTCTTTTTCAAAATATAAAAAACATTTTTGTATTTAATATTTCACTCTTGTTCGAACTTGATTCGCCTTTTGATAAATTGGGACGAGTAATTGATAGGTTTCTAACATGAACGCAAATGCAGCTTCTGGTCTTGCCAATAATTCGTCTTCTTTTTTGATGATGCGACCTAGCTGCAACTCACCTTTTTTCACATCTTTAAACCTTGTGACGTACTTTTCGACTTCAATATCAGCTATTGGATACACTTTGTTAACCGTATGATCTGGTGATAGAACAAAATCAGCTGGCAGTGAGTTGATGCAATCTAAATCCACTAAAAAAGCCGCCGCAATTTCTTTTTCAAACTCTGGATTGTCAATAAACGAAAGCCACATCGCAATAAACTCATCATTAATGGCCAATTGAAAATGGGGATACTTCTTGTAGCCACGCGCGTCCCCTCCCATCGCAGACCATGTACTTTCTGGTGCATAGGTAGTTCTGCGTCTATGTTGGGCAATATGAATAGGCAGCTCATGGTGTATCAGTGGTGCCAGTTCCTGTATAAATTTTTCGTCTAAATACTGAAATTTAGGCTGAATTTGCTGACGAATCGCCTGCATTCTATTTTCTAATCCTTCTATAGTAAAGACTGAAAAATCATCTTGTGTAAACATATGTTTATCTAATGAACTCATTGTTGATATTCCCCTAACGTCATACTATACATCCAATCATCCACTATTTCGCCTTTTCGCTCACTACTTTGTCTCAACAGCCCCTCTTTTTTCATGCCGATTTTTTCCATCACTCGGCCTGATTTAGGATTTCTGGCATCATGGACCGCTTGTAAGCGACTGATTTTCAATTGTTCAAAGGCTAATTTTTTTAGCACTTCACAAGCTTCTGGCATATAACCATGTCCCCAGTATGCTTTATTAAGCGTATACCCAATTTCTGCGCAAAAAAGCTGAATCATTCTTAAATCAACCGTTCCTATGAACACATTATTTTCTTTCAACTCTATTCCATATTTTCCAAGTGGTTCTTTCAAAAAGTAGCTAGCAATCTCTTTTTTCGTACATTCTATTGAAGTATGCTTCGGGAATACAAAACGTACTGTTTCATCATCCGATGCATACTGGTACATAGCCGCAGCATCTGCCAATGTTACCGGCCTTAATCGTAATCTTTTTGTCTCTAAATGATTATTTTCTGCCAAAACCAACCACGGATTTACTGTATGTTCTCTTTTTCCCATAAAAAAACCCTTCTTTCAGCTTAAGATATGTTCTCCATTATACGCTAGTTACTGCTCCCACTTCAAGTAAGCATCATTACGAAAATCTCCAAGAAATTCCATGGATATGCTATACTTAAGTTAAATGAAAGGGGTTTTTTTAATGGCTGAAAAAGATGTACAAGACTATTTAGAAAAAGGGCTTTACGGAGCCCCACAGCTAAAACCTGAAGAGAAAAAAAAGTTTCTAGGAAATTTCCGCGAACGCGTCATTCTTGTTATAACAATGAAAGAAATGATGGAAAAGAACCCATTAGATACTGTTAAAAATGTAATCGAAAAATACCCTGATCATCAACTCTATCTAAATGGTGATTTAGACGGCGCTCTACAAGCTGAGTACCTCAAAGTGGCCAAGCAGCTAAATTGTCCCTTTCGATTCGTTACAACACAAGGATCTACTACGGAAGAGACAACCGGGCTTGTTTATGCTGCATCTTACGCCATGCATTTAGAAAACATTCAACTAGCTGACTATCAAGAATTAACCACTCCGACAGAAGAAACTCCCCCACCTAAAAAGCAAAGTTTTTGGTCAAAGTTTGGCCTTTCTAAAAAGTAATACCACTTTTTTAATACAGAATAATATTGTTTTTTTGTCCAAAATGCTATAATAAAAAAAACAAATGATTGTTAACTTTTTCTCTATCTTTAGAGAAATTAAAGCGAGGGAAACTCAAATGAAGACACTAAAAAAAGCACTACTAACAGAAGAAGTCCGTCCTTTATTTCAAGATATGCGCATTGGCATTGAAAAAGAAAGTCAACGGGTCACATTAGAAGGAACCCTAGCTCATACAGACCACCCTAAAACTTTGGGTAACCGCAGTTATCATCCTACAATCCAAACTGATTTCAGTGAAACACAAATGGAGCTGATTACACCAGTGGCAAACTCCGCCCACGAAGTCGTGAGACAATTGACTGCGTTACACGACGTTGCGCTTCGCTCGATGGATGCTCAAGAAATGCTTTGGACTTTAAGCATGCCCCCAGTTCTGCCAAAAGATGAAAAAAAAATAAAAATTGCCAAATTAGAGGCCTTTGAAGATGTGTTATACCGGCGCTATTTAGCCAAAGAATATGGCAAACGAAAACAGATGGTCAGTGGTGTCCATTATAACTTTGAATTTACTCCTATATTTATTCAAAAACTTTTCCAAGCTCAAACTACCTTTCAGACAATTGAGGAACTACGTAGCTATATTTATTTAAAAACCACACGTAATTATCTTCGGCACAGATGGTTGATTACTTATCTATTAGGGGCTTCTCCCCTTGCTGAGGAGGGCTATTTCAGTGAAAACGAATCTGTCCCCATTCATCCCGTAAGAAGTTTGCGTAATAGCCATTATGGCTACACCAATCATCCTGATGTTCAGGGAGACTATACCTCTGTTGCGCACTACGTTGCACAAATTGAAGCACTCGTGGAGCAAGGAACCCTGTCAGAAGAAAAAGAATTTTATGCCCCAGTTCGCTTACGTGGCGGAAAAAAAGTGAGCGATTTAAAAGCGCACGGCGTCCATTATATAGAAATTCGCAATCTTGACTTAAATCCATTCTCCAATGTGGGCATTACCGAATCCTCCGTACGCTTCATTCAGCTCTTCTTAATGGCAATGCTTTGGATGGATGAACCTGAAATGGCGCTTCAAGATAGTTTAGAAGTGGGCAATCGCTTAAATGAACAAGTTGCACTTGAGGAGCCACTTGCTCAGACAAAAGCTTTCGAGGCTGGAAAACAGCTCATTTCCTGTTTAAAAGAACTAGCGGATGCTTTTATCTTATCTCAAGCAGATATTGACTTGATTGAAACAGCAGAGCGAGCACTTGAGCAACCAGAGAACACCCTAGCTGGAAGATGGCTTAATACGCTTAAAAAAGAAAATAAGTCTCAACTTGAACTTGCTACAGAATATGGGCAACACTATCAGCAACAAAGAAGAAATACACCTTATCAACTTTCGGGGTATGAGAAAATGGAGCTATCCACCCAAATCTTGCTTTTCGATGCAATCCAAGCTGGGCTTTCTGTGGAAATATTAGATGAGCATGAGCAATTTGTTAAATTAAGCTATAAAAAGCATCATGAATACATAAAAAACGCCAATATGACGAGTAAAGATTCCTACATTGCACCACTTATTATGGAAAATAAAAGTGTCACAAAAAAACTACTGGCAGAAGCTGGTTTTCAGACGCCAGCTGGAAGAGAATTTTCATCAATTGACGAAGCAAAACAAGCTTTTCCGTACTTTGCACATACGCCAATTGTCATTAAGCCTAAGTCAACTAATTACGGATTAGGAATTTCTATTTTTAAAGAAGAGGCAGCTTTAGCTGATTATGAAGCTGGGCTGGCAATTGCTTTTAAAGAAGATAACCAAGTTTTAGTCGAAGAATTTTTATCTGGAACTGAATATCGCTTCTTTGTAATTGATGGGCAAGTGCGCGCAATTCTGCTTCGAACACCTGCAAATGTGACAGGTGATGGGATTCATACTGTAGAAGAGTTGGTTACTTTAAAAAATGATGCCCCCCTAAGAGGAACTCATCACCGGGCACCTCTTGAAAAAATTGGACTTGGGGAATTGGAACAACTGATGCTTAAAGAACAAGGGTTTCAACTTTCAAGTATTCCTGCTCTAGGAGAAACAGTTTATTTAAGGGAAAATTCTAATATCAGTACGGGGGGCGACTCCATCGATATTACAGACAAATTTGATGACTCTTATAAAAACATTGCGGTTGAAGCAGTATCGGCGCTTGGAGCCAAAATTTGTGGAATCGATCTCATCATTCCAAATAAGAATCTTCCTTGCCAAAAGAATAGTCAAAGTTATGGCATCATCGAGGCGAATTTTAATCCTGCTATGCATATGCATACATACCCTTACAAAGGTACCCCTCGGCGCTTAACCAAGGATGTACTGAGATTTCTTTTTCCTGAAGTGAAAATCATCTAAAAAATGTGGGCCCTTCGACCAAAGTAACCTTTAAGTCGAAGCGCCCACATTTTTTAGAGACAATCCGAAATTGCACTTAGTTTCTTCAACTGTGCATTGGAAAGGGTAAACTCTAATGTTCCAATATTTTCTTGCGCTTGTTTTAGCTTGGATGCACCAGGAATCGCCAAAACCATTGATCCTTGTGAATGAATCAACCAATTAAGCGAAATTTGAGCCACACTCACACCGTATTCAAGTGAAAGCTTTTTTAATTCTGCATATAAAGGTTGTGTCCTCTTGATCGTCTTTTGATTGAGATGAGATTGGATTTTCCTAAGTCGACTAATTTTGGCTAAGGCTTCTGGTTGTTCATGGAAACGACCTGTTAAAAGCCCCTGTTGTAAGGGAGAATATGCAATAATCGTAATTCCCAATTCTTTAGCTGCCTCTAAAACACCATTTTTTTCTGGCTTTTTGTGCAATAAATTGTACTTCACCTGATTAGATGCCAAAGTCATACCTCGTTCTTTAAGTAGCAGATCTGCTTTAATCATCTGTTTAGCCGTGAAATTACTCACTCCGATTTGTTTGATTTTATTTGCCTCAGCCAACTTAACCATTGCTTCGATTTGTTTGTCCAACGAAGATCTGGAGGTTGGCTGATGAATCTGATACAAATCAATCGTAGGCACCTGCAGATACTTTAGTCGGGTATCAATAGTTTTTGGAATCGAACTTGCAGCGCGAGCAAGTGGGAACCATTTACTCGCGATTAGAGGCTCCCGCAACAGAGCTGCTTCTTTTTTTAAACGCTGCAAAGTATTGCCAATAAAATTTTCAGAAGTGCCATTGCCGTAGATTTCTGCCGTATCAAGCCAATTTATACCATTTTGCAGTGAAAATTTGATGATATCGTAAATAGTCTCTGCTTCAACGCTCTCCCACATCGTACCATTTTTGCCTTCATTTGTACTATATTGCCACGTACCAAGTCCTAGTGCTGACACATATAAATCCGTTTGACCGAGTCTTCTTAATTTTGACATGTTTTCTCTCCTTTTTGTCCTAGTTAGTATTCATAGATAGAATAACCGCTCTTTATTATGTTATGATAAAGCCATAATAAAGTTACTGGATGTGAAAAAATGAATGATATTGTACGTTTACGTTATTTACTGAATTGTGTCCAAAAAGAAGGCAATAAAAAATACACTGAATTATTAGCTCCTCTTGGTATTACTCCCAATCAAAGTGAAGTTTTACAAGTATTAGAAGCCTGTGAACCACTCTCTTTAAAAGAATTAGGAGAACTACTCATTTGCGAACAAAAAAGTCCTAGTCGCCTCGTTCAAAGACTCGTCAATAATCAATTAATCTATAAAAGTAAAGATTTAGTTGATAGTCGCAGATCAGTGCTTCACCTGACAAAAGCTGGCCGGGATTTACTTCCTGCTATCAAAGAAAAAGAACAGGCATTCAACGAGCATATTTCTCAGACGTTACAGGAAGCGATTGAACCGGCTGCTTTCAATCAAATATTGGCGAAACAAATTGCTGGAACAGCTAGTGAAAAAAAAATATTACAAAGAGAACAATTGGCAGAAAAATCGTTGTCTAACTAACCTTTCTGCTAGGTTTAAATCTCTAATTCATTCATCATGCTATCCGGATAGCGGGATCCTTGGATTTTCTCTATAGCAAATAATTCATCTAATGAGTGGATTACTTGCTCGTTTAATCGAATGTTGCTTGCTGCAATATTTTCTTCAATATGATGGATAGATTTGCTTCCTGGAATCGGCACTATTGTCGGATTTTTTTCTAATAGCCATGCTAGCGTCAATTGAGAAGTGCTCACGTGCATTTCTTGTGCCATCAGATTTAGTTTTTCAAAAAGTGTACGGTTGACTTCGTAGTTTTCTCCTTGAAATCTTGGTAAATACTGACGTACATCCATTTCTTCTTTCTTAAGCGAAAAATCCTCTGCGAAAAACCCTCTGCCAAGTGGGCTATATGCTACAAATCCGATGCCTTCTTCTACCAAGTATGGCACTATTTTTTGCTCAACACTTCTACTCCATAATGAGTATTCGCTTTGAACGGCCGTCAAAGGATGCGTTTTGTGTGCCCGCTGGATGGTCTCTAAAGATGCTTCTGAAATCCCTACATACCTCACTTTTCCTTCTTCAACTAGACGTGAAATTGCTCCAATACTCTCCTCTATCGGCACATCCGGGTCTATCCTATGCAAATAATATAAATCGATTGTCTCCAACCCTAACCTTTGTAAAGATTTTTCACATTCCGCTTTAATATACTCTGGTCTACCATTCACACGTTTCTCACTAATTTGCATTTCGAGTATGCCACTTTTACTGGCAATCATCACAGGCTGCTCAATTTCTTTTAGTGCTTTTCCAATAAGTTGTTCATTGTGTCCGTTTCCATAAACATTTGCCGTATCCAAAAAATTTATTCCTTGTTCCACAGCCTCTTTTAATGTTGCAATTGAATGACTGTCTGTGGCTTTTCCATAGGTATTACTCATCCCCATGCAGCCTAATCCAATAGTAGAAACACTTAATCCTTGTGAACCTAATTTTCTTTGTTTCATAAAAATCCCTCCAAAATCTATTTAACGGCATAAATAGATGATACATCATCTATTTTTATTAATCAAACATTATCACTGATATTCAACAATTAAATGACTAGTCATTTAAAAAAACAAAAAAAGCTAGCAAAAGACAAGCTTAGTCTTTTCTAACTCTTTAGAGTTGATTCTTTTCATTATTCAGTGCCTATTGTATGCGAATAGAAATTAATATCTTTTTTGATTATCGGGTCTTGGGCTTCGTACTAATTCGTGCTAAAATTTTCAATTTTTCTGTTTTTGAGACAATCGCTCTTTTTTGGCAATTATAATGGTTTTTTCTAACTACTGGCAAAATAGCATGATAGACATCTGCCGCTGCCCAGACAATTTTTTGACACTCGCAATCAAATAGATGAATATTTTTCAATCCACTGCTGTACAAGTCATTGGACATCTTGGCATAGTATTCCCACATTTGAATGTACTCAGAAGAAGGAACTTCCGAAAAATCTTTACTCGTCACTTGGAATCTTTCCATGGTGGTCTTACTAAAATATATACGCCGCTCTTCCCAATCTTCCCCGACATCTCTTAAAATATTCGTAAGTTGCATAGCTTTACCCAGATCTATCGCATCATTCACTAGTATCTGATGGTGTTTTGTTGCAAGTATTGGAATAATCATTTCCCCGACTGTCCCAGCCACACGATAGCAATACTCAAGTAAATCTTGGTCTGTGTTTGGCTGCCTAAATTGACTGTCTTGACGAATGCCTGCAATCAATTGAAAAAAAGGAGTGGCACTCATATCAAAGGACTGAAATGTTTGAGCTAACGCAATAAAGATTGGCTCATCCAGGTATTCTCCATCTAACATTCTCGTAAACTTTTCCTCATACTGAGCTAAAAGTGCAGGGTCTTTGTGGATGTCAACACTGTCATCCAATACTCGACAGAAAGCATAAATCGAAAATATAGCATCCCGTTTATGTTTGGCAAGTTTGCCAAAAACCAAGCTGAAAGAGGCAGAATGTTGTTTGATTATTTTCTCGCAATGCACATAGGATGCCGCTACCTTTTTATTGTCTATCATCTTTCAACACCTCACCTGCTGTGATCATCGCACTTGTCAAAACAATCGGAACACCTGCACCCGGATGGACACTTGCACCAGCAAAGTACAGATTTTTACACGTTGAACTAACATTTTGAGGACGAAAATAATTGCTTTGCATTAGCGTAGGCTTGAGCCCAAAAGCAGCACCATATAGGCCATTGAATTGAGCAGAAATAGTTTCAGGCGTCACCACTGTTTCGCTCACAATATCTGATTCAATATTCTCTAATCCTTTGATTTTTTGAATTTTATTTAAAACTTTTTCTCGAAATGCTTTTAAATTCGTATCACTTTTCCAATCAATATTCCCAGTTTTTAGTTCTGGAACAGGCGTCAATACGTAGACGCTTTCCATGCCTTCTGGTGCCAAACTTGCCTCCTCAACCGAAGGAACATACACATAACTTGATGGATCTTCTGGAAAGTCTCCGTTGAAAATATCAGAGACATTTTTTTCAAAATCATCAGAAAAAACAATATTATGAATCGGTAATTTTCCTTTTAAATCTCGCTTGACGCCAAGATATAATATGTAGACCGAACAAGAATAGTCCATAGATTCAATTTTTTTGGGCGTATATTTTCCTTTAGCCGTTTTATTTTCGATTAGTTGATTCATCGCATAGGGAAAATCTGCACAACAAACAACGTGATCAAACGCGTACTCCGTATCTGCAATCTGAACACCGCGTGCTTGACCTTCTTGGATAATTATTTTTTCAACTGGAGAATTGGTTTGGATGTTAACTCCCAAGTCCATACATAGTTTCTCCATACCGGTTGCCATCGAACGCATACCACCTTTGATAAAATGAACGCCAAATATCAATTCAATCATTGGAATAATGGCGTACAAAGATGGGCCTTGCTTTGGTGCAATTCCAATATACAAGGTCTGAAACGCTAATAATTTTTGCACCTTTTCATTGGATACATATTTTTTTATTACATGATCCGCACTATCGAAAGTCTTCAACTTTAAAGCTTGATATAACATCTTAGGATTAAAAAATTCCCATGGCGAACGAAAACTTCGCTCCAAAAAATAGCTACGAGCAATTTCATAACGCTTATAAATTTCAGTTAAAAATTCCAAAAATCCTGCTGTAGTTCCAGGTTCAATTGCTTCTAACATTTGTTGTAACTGGGCTAAATCACTCGGTACTCGAACGCAATCATCCGCTGAAAAATAAACATCATAGATGGTTTCTAATTGTTTCATCGGAATATAATCATCTGGATTTTTGCCACAATACCGAAAAAGATCTTGATAAACCTCTGGCATCATGACAATTGTAGGTCCAAAATCAAATTGAAAGCCATCTTTTTTGATAACTCCCATTCTGCCCCCAATTGTTTCATTTTTTTCAAAAATGGTTACGTGATACCCTTTAGACTGCAACCTTGCTGCTGTAGCAAGTCCAGCAACCCCCGCTCCAATTACTGCTACCTTTTTCATTTTCAACCCCCTACCTTCAATCCGCTTGTTTAAGCGTTATCCATCCCTTTTTATCATGCATGAAAGGATACGTTATTATAACAAACATCTGCTCACAAAAAAAACAAAACGAATTATAAGCCAGTTGCGATTCCTTTAACTAAAAAAAGGGTGCTGCAAAGCTTTTCAGCCTTACTGCCCCCTTTTATATACTCAATTTTCATAAGAGTTAATCTTCTATAGTAATTAATCCTTTGAATAGTCCATAGACAAATTCTGTTGGATTAAAGGCTTGTAAATCTTCAATCCCTTCGCCCAAACCAACTAACTTCACTGGTAAATGAAGCTCATTACGAATAGCCAAGACAATCCCGCCTTTAGCTGTTCCATCTAATTTGGTCAAGACTAACCCTGTTACATCCGTTGTTTCTTTAAATTGCTTTGCTTGAACCATCGCGTTTTGTCCCGTAGTTGCGTCCAATACAAGTAAAACTTCGTGGGGCGCTTCTGGGACCTCTCTTTGAATAATACGTTTGATTTTTTCTAGCTCTTTCATCAGATGAACTTTATTTTGCAGACGTCCCGCCGTGTCTACAAGTAGAATATCTGCTTGCTGCTCTTTCGCTTTTCTAACAGCATCAAACACAACAGAGGCTGGATCTCCGCCTGCATCGCCATGCACGACCTCAACACCCGCGCGCTCACCCCACACGACTAGCTGATCAATAGCTCCCGCACGAAAGGTATCGGCTGCAGCAAGCAAGACTTTTTTGCCTTCATTTTTATATTGATAAGCTAACTTGCCAATACTAGTCGTTTTCCCAACACCATTTACACCTACAAATAAAATAATTGTTAACTCATTTTGTTGTAAGTTTAACGCATTATTTTCTTCTATTCCCTCTGATTCATAGATATTGACAAGTTTTTCAATAATCGCATTTTGAATTGCAGATTTTTTCTTAGCATTTTTAAGTTTTACTTCCTGTTTCAATTCTTCCGAAATTCGAATAGCTGTTTCAAACCCTACATCTGCACCAATTAACGTTTCTTCTAATTCTTCAAAAAAATCTTCATCTACAGAACGAAAATTGGCGAATAATTCGTTCATTCGCTCAGAAAAAGTTTTACGCGTCTTAGCCAACCCTTTATCGTATTTTTTTTCGACGAAAGCTTCTGCTTCTGCTTCTTCGGTGGCATTTTCTAAAACTTCCTCGTGAGTGACTGTTTTTGAAGCTAAAGGTTCTTCTGTCTTATCTAGTTTAACCTCTACCACTTCTTCCAAAGGCTCTTCTTTTTGATTAGTGTCTAGCGGTGATTTCGCTACAGGCTCTTTTGGGGGCTCCAAATCGTTTGGCTCATCGTGTTTCGTTGCTATTTCTTTCGACTCTGAATCTAGCTCTGGCTCCAGTTGCTCTTTTTTTTCTTCTTCAAGAGGGACTGAATTGTTTTTTTCTTCTTTTTTGTTCCCGCTAAATGTTTTCTTTAATTTATCAAAGAATCCCATCTTTCTCCCTCCATTCACTCTGCTTATAAAAATACATACTTTTTAACTACGTTCGCTACGCCTTCTTCATCGTTACTTGTCGTGATGAGATTTGCGTGTGCTTTGACAACTTCTACAGCATTCTCCATTGCGACACCAACACCTGCATATTCAATCATTGATAAATCATTGGCTTCATCCCCAATTGCCATTGTTTCTTCTTGCTTAATCCCTAAATAATGGGCTAGATTCGCAACGGCTTGTCCTTTGCTCACTTCCTTATTCAATACCTCTAACAAGCAATCTCTGGATTTTACGAAGGTAAACTCTTGCTTCACTTCTTCTGACAACTTAAGAATTTGTTCATCTAAATAATTTGCTTCTGCTGCCACTACCATTTTATTAAACGTTTCCTCTTCTTTCAAATCCGTTAGCATCCGCTTAGAATAGCTCATAAGTGGATTTAATTCGCTATAAAAAGAGGCATGCTTCAATGGTTGTGGTACTAAGTGAAATACCTTTTGATTGGAAACCACATCTGCTGGCAACTGAACTCGCTCTAATTCTTGGGCGACTTTTTGGACATCTTTTAAAGACAATGTATACTCTCTAAGAACTTCTCCTGTATCATTTTTTTGAATCAGTCCTCCATTAAACGTAATACTGTAGTCTCCTACTTCGTTTAGACCTAAGCGTTCAATAAAACTTGAAATTGAGGCAAGCGGACGTCCCGTACAAATGACGACTTTCACACCTTTTTCTTTGGCTTTTTGTAATACCTCTAAACTATTGTCCGTAATTTTTTTTTGGCTATTAAGTAACGTTCCATCTAAGTCGATGGCGATTAGCTTGATCATTGTTAGCTACGACTCCTTTTTCTCTTCCATTTTATCGACATCTTCTAGCCGAACAGATACAATTGTTGAAACGCCCGACTCTTGCATTGTCACACCATATAAAACATCCGCCGCTTCCATGGTTCCTCTGCGGTGCGTAATAACTATAAACTGCGTATCATCTTCAAAACGACTAAGATATTTTCCAAAACGATTGACATTCGCTTCATCCAAAGCTGCCTCGACTTCATCTAAAATACAAAATGGAACAGGGCGAACTTGAATAATAGAAAATAACAACGCAATAGCCGTCAAGGCACGTTCTCCACCTGATAACAGACTCAAGCTTTGCAATTTTTTCCCTGGTGGCTGGGCCACAATTTCCACGCCTGTATTTAATAAATCATAGGGATCAGTTAGTCTTAATTCAGCATGACCTCCACCAAACATGCTTGGAAAAACCTTCTGAAATTCTAGACTAATCGCATCAAAAACTTGGCTGAATTTTTCTTTGACAATTTCATCCATTTCAGTCATCGTACTAAACAAACTATCTTTGGCCTCTAAAAGATCATCTCTTTGTGTGGTCAAAAAGAGATAGCGCTTCGAAACTTCTTCAAATTGTTCAATTGCCGCTAAATTAATTGGCCCCAACTCATCCATTTCTTGTTTGAGACGTTTCCGATTTTCTTTCGTAATTACTAAAGTTTCAGCCTGCATCTCCACACTGTTTTTAGCCGCCTCATAGGTGAATTGGTACTCCTCTTGTAGATGTATCAACAACGTATCCAAGCCAACCTCAGCACGGTCCTTGAGTACTTGGGCTTGCGCTTTTTCTTCAAGCAACAACTGCTGGGCTTTATTTTTCTCAACGAGTTGTTGATCTTGTTCAGCTATTTCCTGATGTAATTGTTCTCGCTCCTGCTTATGTGTTTGAAGTATCGTTTGAATGTCCGCTTTTTGTTCGTACAAAGTCTGCATTTTCTTTTGCAGTGACTCATGGGTTTCACTATGTGCAGAAGAATTACTAGTCAAAAGTTGCAACTGCTGGTCAATTTTTTTCACTTGCGCTTGCCATTCTGAAATGTCAATTTCTTGTTTTTTCTGCAAGGACTCTAAATGAAGCAACTGTTCTTTTGCTACCGCAACTTTCGCCTGACAATTGGTTACTTTTTCTTGGGCTTGCTCTTTCAAAGTTGCATTTTGACTTGCTTCTTCATCTGTTTGATTCATACGCTGATCGAGAAACTCTCTTTTTTCTTGGAGTTCTTTTTGTTTCTTCTCTAGCTCTTTCTTTTGGATTTCGTACTCTTTTAAGAAAAAGGCTAACTCTTTTGAACCAAATTCTACAGCTTGGACTTCTCGTATACATTGGGTCAAATCCATCTTTGTCCGTTCAAATAAACCTGTCAATTCACTCACTTCCATACGGGCATTTTCACCAGATAAACGTAATTCTTCCAAACGAGTTTCATCTTGAAGTAGCTGAGACTTCAAAGTCGCTACTTGCTTTTCACGAGCCGTTAAATCAACTTCCATTTTTTCAACTTGCTCGCTTAATGATTCTAGCTCGCTCGCTTGAGAAAATAAATTTCCTTGATTGCCACGCTTGTTTGCCCCACCTGTCATTGAGCCTCCTGGGTTCATAATATCTCCATCAAGAGAAACGACACGATATTGATAACGAACCTGTTTGGCAATTAAGTTGGCAGCCTCTAAATTTTCAGCAAGAATCGTATGACCTAATAAATTTTGAATAACACCTTGTACCGTTTTGTTATAAGTAACTTTTTCACTAGCAAGTCCTAAAAAGCCACTCGTTTTCTCTAAACTTGCATAAGTTTCTCTTGGCATTCTACGCGGTTTGATGGTAGTAATCGGTAGAAATGTCGCTCTTCCTAACCGCTGCTGTTTTAAAAAAGTAATCGCTTGACGCGCACTTTTTTCATCCTCAACCACAACATGTTGTGCACTTCCACCTAAGGCTGTTTCAACTGCTAGTGCAATTTCTTTTGGTACTTTGATTAATTCCGCTACTGCTCCGACAATCCCACTCAAACGATGCTTAGATTTAAGAACTGCCTTCACCCCTTGGTAAAAACCAGCATAATTTTCTTGTAAATCTTGCAAACTCTTTTGACGTGCTTTTCCCTGTTGCAAAATACGCATCGCATCATACATTTGTTTTTCTTTTAGTTCAATCAATTGTTTACTTTTGGCAATAGTACTTTGATAGTGTTGATAGTCGCCTCTTAGTTGTTCTAGCTCAGTAGTCTTTTCTTTTAGTCGTTGTTCAAGCTCCGCTACTCTAGTCGTTAACTCTTCTTTTTGACTCCGTAGCGCTTCATAGCCATCTAGATTTTTTTGACTTTTACTGGTCTCTTGTTGGTATTGCTTTTCTAAATATTTTAACTCGTTGCCAGTAGTTGCTTGAGCTTGCATAATTTCAACATATTCGCTACGCATTTCTTCCAATTGCTCTTTTGTTGACTTACTGTAACGCAATACTTCTTTTTCTAGATTTGCACATTCTCCTTTAAATTGTGCTAACTGAGCTGTTTTTTCAGCTACTTTTTTCTCTAAATCAGCGGATTCTCTTTCACTCAGTTCTAATTTTTCCCGTGTACTTTCCAACTGTTCTTGATAGTCATCTGCTGACTTCAGCGTATTTTTAGAGCGTTCAGACAAAACGTTTTTTTGCCCTTCTGCCTGCTCATATTGTTCGGTTAGTTGCAGCAACGTTGCTTGCTCTTGATCCATTTGAGCATCTAGTAACGTTCTGCTCTGACGCAAATCCACTAAAGTTTTTTCTAAAGAGTCCATTTCCACATTCAGCTTATTTAATTTTTGATTATACCCAGCAATGGCTTGTTCTTCTTGTTTTTGATTTTGTTGCAAATTTTGAATTTCTTGAACAGTGATTGCTATATCTAATTGGGTAAACTGCTCTTTCAATGTCAAAAAGTGTTCTGCTGTGGCACTTTGCTCTTTTAATGGCAACAATTGACCTTCTAATTCATGGACTATATCTTGTACCCGGTCCAAATTGTCTTCTGTTTCAAACAGTTTATGCTCTGCTTTTTTCTTACGTTGCTTGTACTTTAAAACTCCTGCAGCTTCTTCAAAAATACCACGTCGATCCCCAGGTTTGCTATTAAATATCGCTTCTACTTTCCCTTGGGAAATAATGGAGAATGACTCTTTTCCAAGACCAGAGTCCATAAAAAGATCTACAATATCTTTTAAACGACAGCTTTGTTTATTCAGATAAAACTCACTTTCTCCAGAGCGATACAGTCTTCTTGTCACACTGATTTCACTAAAATCAAGTGGTAAAAAATGCTCTTGATTATCTAAAACAACCGTGACCTCCGCAACATTTAATGGGTTACGAATATCCGTTCCAGAGAAGATAATATCTGGCATTTTCCCCCCACGCAAATTTTTGGCAGATTGTTCACCTAGTACCCAACGAATCGCTTCTGTAATATTACTTTTTCCACTACCATTTGGTCCTACAACCGCCGTGAGCCCTTGGTCAAATTCAATTACGGTGCGATCTGCAAAGGACTTAAAACCTGCAATCTCGATTTTTTTCAAATACACGAACTACGTGCTCCTCTCTTTTTAAAGTCTTTTCACAAAGAGCTTATCTTTTTTCTCTCATATAGGTTTCAAGTGCTACAGCTGCTGCTTGTTGTTCTGCTGTTTTTTTTGATTTTCCTGTTCCTGTTCCAATCAGCTTACCCTCAGCATATACCTCAATCCAAAATCTGCGATCATGGGCTGGTCCATCTTCTTTTAGAAGGTGGTATTCGATTTGAACATCCCCATTTTTCTGCAAAACTTCTTGTAAAGCCGTTTTGTGATCCATCTCATGTGAAAAAACACCCGCTTTGATTTTAGGAAAGACAACTTGACGTAAAAAACATACAACTTTTTCTAGTCCTTGGTCTAAATACAACGCACCTAGAAAGGCCTCGAACAAATCACATAGTAATGCTGGCCGGGTACGCCCATTAGAGTTCTCTTCTCCCTTACCTAACATAACGAATTGGTCAAAAGAGCATTCTTTGGCAAATTTAGACAAGCTATCCTCACACACAATAGCTGCTCTCATTTTGGTTAATTTTCCTTCTGGCTCTTTTTCAAAACGCGTATATAAATAACGTGAGATGATCAGCTCTAAGACTGCATCTCCTAAAAATTCCAATCGTTCGTTGTCTTCTAAGTGTAAATTGCGATGTTCATTCACATAAGATGAATGGGTAAATGCTTGTTCTAATAATTCGACTTGGTTAAACACAATATCATAATTTGTTTTTAGCAAGTTGTTTAGTTGATTATCCATCTGCTACAGTCCTTTATTAGTTTCTTTTTATCCTATTCTATTATACTTGGTTTTTTTCATTTTTGAAATGGTTTACCATAAATCTCTAATGATCGATTTTTCCTTTTAGGAACTAACTGGGTGAAAAAAATAAAAAAGTCAGAATTTTCGACTGACAATCGAAAAATTCTGACTTTTAGTCCCTTCTATTATCCTGCTTTTTTCTCAATTTAGCTGTTTACAGTTTGATTGTATTTTTTTGAGGCTAATTTTTCTTGATAGTCTGCTACTTCATCTTGAGTACAATAAACAAAATGCTCAGGGGCAACTTCTCGCAACGTGCGTTCTTTCCCATCATCTGGAGCTGGTTGGTACACGACTCTTCGCCTTGTTTTTTCATAATCTGGATCAGGTAACGGAATAGCTGAAAGTAAGCTTTCTGTATAGGGGTGTAACCCGTACCGATACACTTCTTCGCTTGACCCAACTTCAACCAGTTTTCCGTAATACATCACACCAATCCGATCACTGATATATTTTACCATAGACAAGTCATGTGCAATAAACAAGTAGGTCAGATTTTGCTCTTTTTGTAACTCTTGAAGTAGATTCACAACTTGCGCTTGAATGGAAACATCCAGTGCGGAAATAGGTTCATCACAAATGATAAATTTCGGCTTAACCGCAAGCGCACGCGCAATCCCAATCCGTTGTCTTTGGCCTCCTGAAAATTCATGTGGATATCTCGTTCCATGTGAAGCTTCTAGTCCCACCGTTTCCAAAAGTTCGTTTACACGCTGATTGCGTTCTTCTTTCGACTTAGCTAAGCCATGAATATCAATGCCCTCAGCAATAATATCTTTGACTTTCATTCGAGGATTTAAAGAGGCATAGGGATCTTGATAAATCATTTGGATATCTTGGCGAAACTTATGTAAATTGATTCGCCCTTTTATCTGGCTAATGTCTTCTCCCTCAAAAAGAATTTTTCCATCTGTTGGTTGATACAAGCGACTGATACTTCTTCCAGTGGTCGATTTTCCACAACCAGATTCTCCTACTAATCCGAATGTTTCACCTTCATAGATTGAAAAGCTCACATCATCTACAGCTTTCACTTCATCTTTACGCCCAACATTAAAATATTGTTTTAAGTTTTGAACTTCTAACACTTTTTTTCTCTCACTCAAATCAGCTGCCTCCCTTCTAAGAATGAGTTTTCATTCCATATTTTTTAGCAAAAATTTGGTGTCTGCGAACTACTTCTTCTGGTGGAGTTACCTTTGGTGCTCCTTTTGCAAGCAGCCAGGTCGCTGCTTGGTGTGTTGGCGATATCTCAAACATTGGTGGTGCTACGCGTGCATCAATCTTCATCGCATAGGCATTTCTTGGGTAAAAAGCATCTCCTGTCGGCGGATCTAACAAATCAGGGGGTGATCCAGGGATGGCATACAACTTCTCATCTTTCATATCAAGCGTTGGCATGGAGCTGAGTAAGCCCCAAGTATAAGGATGCTGCGCATTGTAAAAGATTTCTTCGGCTGTGCCAATCTCCACAATTCGTCCGCCATACATAACTGCTACTCGGTCTGCGACGTTTGCCACAACCCCCAAATCATGTGTAATAAAAATAATAGAGGTCTCTATTTTTTTCTGAATTTCTTTCATTAAATCTAATATTTGGGCTTGAATCGTCACATCAAGGGCCGTCGTTGGTTCATCGGCAATTAGTACTTCCGGGTAGCAAATCAACGCAATCGCAATCACAATCCGTTGTCTTTGCCCACCTGAAAATTGATGCGGATAATTTTTCAAACGCTCTTTCGCATTTGGAATTCCTACAAGCTTTAATAGTTCTAACGCGCTTGCAAGTGCTTCTTTTTTCGATACCTTTTTGTGCTTACGTAGTGATTCGGCGACTTGATTTCCGATATTCATTGTCGGGTCCAGAGACGTCATCGGATCTTGAAAAATCATGGCAATTTCTTTCCCACGAATGGCTTGCATTTGTTTTTCTGTTTTTTCAACAAGGTCTGCTCCTTTGAAGCGAATGGCCCCTTCATCAATCGAGGCATTACTGGAGAGAAGGCGCATGATACTTCTAGTTGTCACCGATTTTCCAGAACCTGATTCCCCAACAATCGCAAGCGTTTCTCCTTTGTATAAGTCAAAATTGACCCCACGAATTGCCTGTACTTTCCCTGCATAAGTTGCAAAGGATATGTTTAAATCTTTCACTTCTAGTATTTTTTCCATATTTTTCACCACACTAATCTTTCATTCTTGGATCGAAAGCATCCCGTAATCCATCGGCAAGTAAGTTAAAACAAATCATAATAACAGAAAGAACAATCGCTGGTGCCCACATCAAATGTGGCAAATAACGAAAAGTCTTATAACCATCACTAAGTAAAGTTCCCAATGAAGCAGCTGGTGCCCTTAACCCTAAGCCGATAAAACTTAAGAAGGCCTCAAAGAAAATCGCCGAAGGAATACTAAACATCAACTGAACAATAATTACACTCGAAATATTAGGTAAAATATGTTTTAGTGCAATTTTTGTCTTGGATTCACCCAGTGTTGTTGCAGCAAGGACAAACTCTTGATCTTTTATTTTCATGGTTTGTGCACGGACAATTCTTGCCATCGTAATCCATCCTGTAACAATCATCGCCAAAATAATCGACAACATTCCCGGTTTAAAGATGGTTAGCATCAAAATCATCACTACTAAGTTAGGAATTCCTGAGAGAATTTCCAAAATCCGCTGCATAATGTTATCTATGCGCCCTCCTTTGAGCCCTGAAATCAAACCATAGACAACTCCAATGCTCAAATCAAGGATTGCCGCGATAAACGCGATGATTAATGACATTCTAGTCCCCATCAGGAGTCTGGAAAGCTCATCACGTCCTAATCCATCCGTTCCTAAGTAGTAGTTTACATTTTTGGGTACGTTTAATTGTTTGTATTTATCTACTCGTTCATTTCCCACAATTGCGGTGCCATTAAACCCATTAATCGTCACACCGGGAATTCTTGGAGGCAAGTTTGTATAAGCTACATTTTGTTTCGTAGGATCGTGTGGGGAAAACCAGATGGATCCTATTGATATCAGAGCTATTAGGATCAATACTAACAAAGAAACAACTGCACTTTTATTTTTTTTCAACCTACGCCAAGAATCTTGCAAAAAATTAAGTGAGGGAGCGGCAATCTTTTCACGTTCATGTTGATGATTTTCAATTTTTAGTGGCTCAAAGCTGTCTTTTGGCAAGTTTTCCATTTCTACTTTTTCTACCATCAGTTACGTTCACCTCCAGAAACTCGAATTCTTGGATCCACAATTCCGTATAGCAGATCCACAATTAATATCACTACAACAAGCATTGTGGAGTAAAGAATAGTAACTGCCATAATGGTTGGATAGTCATTGGTCAAAATAGATTTTACAAACTGTTCACCAATCCCAGGAATTGCAAAGATATTTTCAACCACAAGTGAGCCCGTCATCAGACCGACAGTGAGTGGTCCAATCAACGTAATCAAAGGAATCAAACTATTTCTTAGCCCATGTCGAAAAGCAACTTGCCACTTGCTAAGACCTTTCGCCCGAGCCAGTTCGATGTAATCACTACTCAATACTTCTACCATTTCTGTTCGAATAAACCTCGCCGAGTCGGCCAGTGGCGACATCGCCAGCGCAATTGTAGGTAGTACCGTTGAAATAAACCCTTGATCCCACATAGCAATAGGAAATAAACGGATTTTAAAGGCAAAAAAGTATTGCAATAACACAGCAAAAACAAAATTTGGAATTGAACGTCCCAAAATAGCAGCCAGTGTTGCCAATGTGTCAATCCAAGTATTTTGTTTCATCGCAGCTATCACACCTAAAATGATTCCTAAAAAGGTTCCTAGTATGATAGCTTGTGCCCCCAATTGCATGGACGGCCCTACTCTGCTTGATAATAATTTGGAGACTGGTTGATTTTTAAATTGAAAAGAAGTACCAAAATCTCCCTTCACTAAGTTGGATAAATAAATGACATACTGTTCGACTTTAGGCTTATCCAGACCTGCTTGTTTATTTAATATTTCAATCTGCTCTGGTGTTAGCTTTTCTTGATTGACATAGGGTGATCCAGGCAAGAGATTCATTAGGAAAAAGGTTGCCGTTGCAATCAACCATAACGTCACAATCATGAAAAAAACACGTTTCAAAAAATACTTAGAAAAACTTTTCATGAAGATACCCCCGCGTTAATGTTTTTGACTTCTTTAAAAAAATCCGTTAAAGTAAACAGTAGTTTATCGAAATGAGTGAATACAATATGCAAACTGAAAAAAAAGCAGCCTTGACCATCGTAGGAATCCATTTATTCTTACTTCTCATCAAAATAATTTTTAACCAAAATATTTCTGTTACAGCGTATGGTGATACTTGCTTTATGATTGCTCTGTTTTTTCTGATGATTGGGGCATTATTTTCCATACTAGGATCAGGCTTTTTTGATTTTTTTCAAAAAAATATGAAACGCCAGTTGTTCCATAAAAAGAATATGAAAAAGGCAAATTTTATTCCACTTTCTCAAGTAGCCCCTCGCCGCCCAACTTACTGGTTTGAAGTAGCCACCTTCTTTTTACTTATTTCATTGTTGTCATTATTGTTCACTTAAGAGTTAATTATACAAAAGAATGAGTATTTTTCCAATTATTTAGATTAAAAAGCAAGTAAGAGTTTGAGGATCTTTTATCCCAAACTCTTTTTTCGTATCCTTCATTAAAAGAACTAAGAGGAATGAACCCGTGCAACTTCATTTTTTCGTGTTCGCCAATCGCGTTCCTGCCACAGATTTCTTTGCTTTCCCCTAGGCTCTTAACCTTATACGCTTGCACTTTTATTTTGTTAAATACGCCCATTTGTATTCATGATGTGCTCCTGTCGGGTGAACTGCTACCCCTTTGAGCTTGCTATTTCTCATGTGAGCTTCTGCTTTTTGATATAGTGGCACTACGCCCATATCGTGATCAATTACTTGGGCTGCGGTAATATAATCGGACCAACGCTTGTTTTCATCGTTTGCATTTGTAGTCGTTGCAGCTTTTACTGCCTGGTCATATCCCTTACTACTGTATCGTCCACGATTGTAGGAATTTCCTGTCACAAATAAATCTAAGAAACTACTTGGATCTGGATAATCAGCACTCCATCCACCTAAAACCATGTCAAAATTTCCTGCATTACTACGTTCTATTCTGACAGATAGTGGCACTGGACTGGTAGTCACTTTCACACCATCCAAATTTTCTTGAAGGACGCTTTGAATATACTCTGTATTCTTCTTACTCGAATCATTATCAGAAGAAAGCAAATCAATCGTTAAATTAGAAATTCCCAGTTCTTTTTTGGCCTTAGCCCAGTAATCTTTTGCTTTTTTCTTACTATAAGTTGCCGAAACATCCGCTTCTTTTACAAAATCAGTACCTGTTTTGGGATTTTTTGACATGTCTTCTGGTACCAGACTTTTCGCTGCAATTGAACCATCACCCAGAATATTTTTGGCTAATGCGTTGCGATCAATAGCATACGCAATGGCTTTTCTTACGTTTTCGTTTTTAAATGGTGAATCTGCCTTACTCTGATTTAATTCCAAATAGTAAGTTCCCGCTTGTTTTTCCGAACTGAACTCTTTTTCATTCGCCATTTGTTGCGCCAGTTCCCCTGTTAGAATGATGTCATCCATTTTCCCCTCCTGAAAAAGACTCAGCGAAGTCGAAGCTTCTTTTACTACGGATACATTTACTTTGTTAAGCTTCACTTGTTTTTTGTCCCAATACTGAGTATTTTTTGCATAGGTCCACTTAGTATCAGTCCCTGCTCCATCAAAATCTTTTAGCGTAAATGGACCATTATAAACCGCTTTGTCACTCGTTGAGGCATACTCTTTTCCGTATTTCTCTACCACCTTTTGATTTAGTGGATAAAATGTGGTAAAAGAAAGCAAATATTTGAAATAGCTGGTAGGTTGGGTTAGCGTTACTTTCAACTCCCAGTCATTTATCGCTTGAATTCCTAGCTCAGATTTGGCTTTTTTACCCTCTACAATTTCACTTGCATTGGTAACGGGTGCAAAAATATAAGAATACTCAGACGCTGTTGCGGGATCTACGGCTCGTTGCCATGCAAAAACATAATCGTTAGCCGTAACACTATCACCATTAGACCATTTTGCATCTTTTCTAAGTTGAATGGTATAAGTTAATCCATCCTTACTCACCTCAACATCAGTAGCACCTGCTAGTTCAAGTTCATTTTTTGCATTCAAGCGATAAATCCCTTCATACGTATTGGTGATGGCTTCACCACTCACGACATCTGTTGAAAGAGACGGATCTGCGCTTGTAATTTCTTGCTGTGCTACTACAGTGATTTCTTGCTTACTTGCCAACTTATTAGTTGATTTTGATTGACCACTTCCATTGCTAGAAGTCGAATTTTTTGAATTTCCACAAGCTACCAAACTTAAACTCGCTAATACGAGTATGCTAGCATAAAGGACTCTGTACTTTTTCATTTTATTTCCCCCCTGAAAATCAGAATAAATTAAAAAAAGATTAAAAAGATTAAAATCTTATGTTAATATTACTCTATTTTCATTAAAAATCAACACTTTTATTTCAAGTTAAGAAAATTAACTGGATAATTGAAGGTAAAAACCACTAATAAACCTTGATAGTTCAATCTTTTTACTGTAAATTTATTAAATTTTTTATTTTTTTGAACTTATTTCCAAATTAGAAGCGCTTAAATCTTTCACTTTAAAAAATAATTCTTTATAAAAAAAACAGATAAGAAAACGCTATTAATTATTGCAAAAAAAGATGAGAAGAAAAATTCTTCTCATCTTTTTACTTCATTGATTATCTAGTTTTAGAAGTTAATTCAATTCCGTAGAATCCTTTAACATCTCCGTAAGACCAGTCAAACCCTTTAACACGGTTATTTACAGGCATTACTTCATTACGATATAGTGTAGGAACAACTACTGCTTGTTCATACATATATTTTTGCCATGCATCGTAATTTTCTTTTCTTGTTTTAGAATTAAATGATTCTTTAGAATCAATTGCTTTTAGTAATTTTTCACTTTCATCTGTTGAATAACGAGCATAGTTGTAAGATGCAGACTTACTGTATAAACCAGCAGGTGATGGTGCAGAGCTTAAGCCCCATGCAGCTTGGTATACATCAATACCAGGATCATCGTTTTTCAATTTGTCATAGAATGATTGGAAATCAAGTAAACGTCCAGTTGTAAGTTCTACTCTTAAGCCAATTTTTTTCCATTGTTGGATGTAGTAATCAGCAATTGGTTGTGCTGTTTCTCCACCTGACATTGAAGCAAAGTTAATTGTTAGTTTCTTACCGTTTGCATCTTCACGGTAACCATCTTTATCTGTATCTTTATAGCCAGCTTCATCTAATAATTTTTTCGCTTTTTTGATATCTAATGTATAACCTTTAATTTCAGAATCATGTAGTTCTTTAAAGATTGTTGGAATCAAAGTTGTTCCGTTTGAACGTAAACCATTATAGAATTTTTCACCGATTGCATTGTTGTCAATTGCGTAAGCCATTGCTTGACGTAGGTTTTTGTTGCTCATTTTTGCATTTTTATCTGTTACAACTTCACCTTTAACGCTATCCCATTTCCCTTGTTTGAATCCAAGGTAAGTATAAGCTAATTGTTGACGACCTAACATTTGGTAGCCATCAGTATCTTTGTATGTTGTATACGTATCTGTTGGCATTGAGTAAACCATGTCATATTTTTTTGCTTTCAAAGCTTCTGTAATTGAAGCAGAAGGCACACTTGTAAAGACGATTTTATCAAGTTTTGGCGTACCTTTGTAGTAGTATTTGTTAGGTGTATACTCTACAGATTCACCAGTTGTTACTTTGCTGATTACATAAGGACCAAATGTAACTGGGTTCTTACGTACTGCATCGCTCTTGTCTTGATCTTTAATGGCAATATTTTGGAAAACATGTTTTGGAATTGCATATGCATTAACTGCACCACCAGCTTGAAGCATATCTGGTGTCATTTCTTTGTAAGTAATTTTAACAGTATAGTTATCTACTTTTTCAATACCTGAAATTGTTGACGCTTTACCATCATGATACTCAGCCATTCCAACAACATTTTGGAAGTTATCATCGTAACGAACACCTGTGTAGTCTTTGTTCCCAATTAATTCATATGGATAGATAACATCATCCGCTGTTAACTCTTGTCCATCAGACCATTTTACACCTTTTTGAAGTGTAACTGTTGCAGTTTTTGCCTCTTTATCCAGTTTTAACTTCGCCACACCCTCATCTGTAATAGTGAAGTTGTCATCCATACTGAACAATGACTCAAATGCTGGTTTCATGAAATAATCATCATATGCATCCTCAAAGTATGCTTCTGAGAACATCCCTTTAAACTGTGTATCTGTAACAACTGCTACATCCAAGGTACCACCTTTGATAGCTTTGTTGCTATTTTTTACTTTTGTGACAAATTTGCTTGCATCTTCTGTTTGAGTGCTACTATTTGAAGATGAAGATTTGCTACCGCCACATGCTGTCAAACCAAGAACAGCTACCGCAGCTAACGTTACGAAACCTAAAAGCTTTTTCTTCTTCATTGCGTCTTCCTCCTAATTTATCCTAATCGTTGTCTTGCATCAGCTGAACGCTTAAACGCTTGACCAACATAATTTATACTTAACATCAAAACTAAGATTAGTATTGATGCTGGTACCCATACCCATGTTTTATTTGACAATACATCCCCGCTACTTGCATATCCAATCAACGTTCCTAAACTTGGTGTTGAAGAGGGTAAGCCAAATCCTAAGAAACTTAGGGTGGTTTCAATCCCGATATTTGCAGCAAAGTTCATCGTCAAATTTGTAATAATCAACGAACTTAGATTTGGCATGATTTCACTAAACATAATTTTAAAATCGCCAGTACCTAAAGTTTTGGAAGCACTCACATAATCTTTACGTGCTTCAGATAACGTTTTACTTCTAAACAACCGTGCTTTTCCTACCCAATAAAAAGCACTCATGATGATGACAAAAGATGTAACATTGTATTTAGGCACAATGGATACTAACACAATAATCATCATAATCATTGGTAAAATCATGATAAAATCCACAAAACGCATTAGGATATTATCAATCACTCCACCGTAATAGCCCGAAATAATTCCCAGACCAACCCCAATGATTGTGGTAATAATGGTAATCAAAAAGCCAATTGCCACCGAGTTTTTGGCACCAATAATCAGCTGACCAAAAACATCGCGTCCACCTTCATCCGATCCAAGTAAGAAATTCCCACCTGGTGGGGCATATTTATCAAAAATACTTACTGTCATGACTTTTGATTGGTCTGTGACCGCAGCACCGATAAAAATTATAAGTAATAGTGCAACAAGTAAAACGAGAGAAAACATCGCCAAACGATCTTTTTTAAACTCTCTAATAATCATACGAATCCCCATTGGGGGCACACTTTGCTCCGCTACAACCGCGTTATCTTTCTCTTTTTTCACTTAGCATCTTCCTTTCTTTTACAATTTTTACTGAATACGAATTCTAGGATCTACAATACTCATGATAATATCTGACAATAACGTTCCCACAAGAGTTGCAATTCCTAATATTAGTACCAAGGAAGTGATAATTGTATAATCGCGTTGTAAAATCGAATCAATAAACAGTTTCCCAACACCAGGGTAGCCAAAGATTTGTTCAATAACAACCGAACCACTTATCAAGCCAGTGATTTCATAGCCTAACTGTGACGCTACTGGCAGTGAAGCATTTCTAAAGATATGTCTTGTATAAATTTTGTTTGTTGGCACACCTTTTGAGCGCGCAGTACGAACATAATCTAATGACTGTGAATCAATCACTTCACTGCGCAAGTACTGGATGGTTACCGCCGTTGCAAGTAATGCTTGTGCAAGTGCTGGTAAGATTAAGTGATACAGCTTATCCAAGAAATAAGCAAAGGTCCCTGGAGATACGCTGCTTGAGACAGAACCCGTTGTCGGGAACCAATCTAAGCGATATCCAAAGATAAACAATGCCAATAAAGCAAAGATAAATGGTGGGAAAGCAAAACTTACAAAGTTATAGATAACTACTACTTTATCTAAAATAGAATCTTTGTATCTACCTGCTAACAATCCTAAAGGTAAGGCAATTAGATAGGTAATAATTACTGTAAGTAATGACAACCAAATCGTATTCAATGCTCGGTTCCCAATAATGGTTGCAACGGGCAATTTGTAAATAAAGCTATTCCCAAGATCACCTTTCAATGCATTTCCAATCCAACGAACATACTGAACATTCCACGGATCATTTAATCCTGCTGCTTCTTTCATTTTTGCGATAACAGCTGGATCTTGGTTAGGATTGATTAACCCTGTAAAGGGATCTCCTGGCATCATTTTCGCTAAAATAAAAATCAAAACACTCAAGATAATCACTTGTGGAATCATTAAAATAATTCTGCGTAATATTGTTTTCCACATATTAGACTCCCTCACTTTCTACATGTTTTAATGCAACTTGATGAGTGGGACTAATGGTTTTCAAATCATACACGCGTCCATTTTCGTCATAGTATTCTTTTTGTAAAGAACTATATTCTTTTTCAACTTCACGACGTTGTTGCATGTGTTTTTCTCTGTTTGGTACGTCAATACGTGGAATCGCTGATAACAATCGTTTTGTGTAGATATGTTGTGGATTCGTATAAATCTCTTCACGAGTCCCAATTTCGACGAATCGGCCTTTTGTCATAATAGCAATATTATCACACATATATTTTACAACACCCAAGTCATGTGAAATGAATAAATAGCTCAAACCAAATTCTTCTTGGATTCGTTTCATAAAGTTTAATACCTGTGCTTGAACTGACAAATCTAATGCTGAAACGGGTTCGTCTGCTACAATCAATTTTGGACTACTTGCAACCGCACGTGCAACACCTAAACGTTGTCTTTGTCCACCAGAAAACTCATGTGGATACTTGTAAAGAGCATCCTCAGGCATACCAACAATATCTAGTAAGGATTTTACTTTTTTCTTTTCTTCTTGATCCGATAAACGTTCAAAATTACGAATTGGTTCTGCGATAATATCGATTACTCGTTTTTTAGGATTCAAACTAGACATGGCATCTTGGAAAATCATCTGTACATCACGATTATATTTTGTTTGCTTACGAACACCTCGTTTTGTCACGTCATTTCCATTATAAATAATTTGACCGCTTGTAGCCTTTTCGAGACCTAAAATGGTTTTCCCAATAGTAGATTTCCCCGAACCAGACTCTCCAACTAATCCGTAAGTTTTTCCCTTTTCAATCGTAAAATCGACACCATCTACCGCTAAAACATGATCAGTTACTCGATTCAAAAAACCGCTGCGGATAGGATAGTGGACTTTAAGATCCTTGATTTGAATTAATTCCATTATACCTCTCCCTTTTCGTCTCTAAAGTGAAAATGTTTGTAACACGTACAACGCACCAAGTGATTAGGTGAAACTTCATGCAATGTTGGGTTTTCTTCATGTTCTTCCGCTTTAATCCACGGAATACGTGCAGCAAACCGACAACCAGTTCTTGGTAGGTTTTTAAGTGAAGGAACGGTTCCTTCAATTACATGTAACTCTTCATCTAATTCATCTTCGCGAGGAATGGAGTTAAGTAGTGAACGTGTATATGGATGTTGAGGATTTTCAAACAATTCTTCTACTGGCGCTTGTTCGACAATTTGTCCCGCATACATAACCGCAACTTGATCAGCCATTTCTGCAACCACACCCAAGTCATGGGTAATCAGAATAATTCCAGTTTCTGTTTCTTCTTGCAACATTTTAAGTAAATCAAGAATTTGTGCCTGGATGGTAACGTCTAACGCAGTGGTTGGTTCATCTGCAATAATAATTGGCGGTTTACATGCAATCGCAATCGCAATAATGACACGTTGACGCATCCCACCAGAAAGCTCGTGAGGATATTGTTTCGATACACGAACTGGGTTTGGTATCCCAACTTGGTCTAATAGCTCTAAAACGCGTTTTGCTTTTTGCTCTTTTGTAAATGTAGTGTGGTACGAAAGAGACTCTGCAATTTGGTCACCAATACGCATAAGTGGGTTAAGTGCAGATAAAGGATCTTGGAAAATCATTCCAATATCATTTCCACGAATTTTGTTGTACAGCGCCTCGTTTAGATCAAGTAGATTTAAATCGTTGTAAAGGACTTCCCCTTCGATTTTCGTCTTATTTGGATCATGAAGCCCCATAATCGTTGTGGCCAATGTACTTTTTCCACAACCTGACTCCCCAACAATTGCTAAGATTTCATTTTTTTTCAATGTTAATGTTACATCGTCAACAGCATCAAAGTACTGGTCTTTGATTTTAAAACCTGTATGTAGATTATTTATTTCTAGCAATGACTTATCCTTCGTCAACAGGATTCCCCTCTCTATTTCTATCAAGTTCTTCAAGTATTACCCCCGTGGATTACCTGAACATAATTGATATTTGTCAATTAATATTCACTAATTATAGTCAATACTTTAACTTTTTGCAATGCTTTTATCACTATTTTCTAATAAACTCTTTAACAACTGTTTAAAAAAGGACACAAACTCTTGTCCCTTAAGCTATTGTCAGATTTTTACTTATGATCAGCAATGTAATTGACTGCTGCACCAACAGTCTGAATCTTTTCTGCATCTTCGTCAGAAATTTCAGTTCCAAATTCTTCTTCTAACTCTAAGACAAATTCCATGATACTAATTGAATCTGCACCTAAGTCTTCTTGAATACTCACATCTTCCGTAACTTTATCCTCTGCAATATCAAAATGCTTCACGATAATTGCTTTTACTTTGGTAAATACTTCCTCTCTACTCAAAGCTTTTTCCCCCTATCGGTATTCTCTTATAATTGCTACCTTCTATATTTTACTTATTTCTAAAGACCTTGTCTATATTTTCAGACAAACTAATTTTTCACACAATTCTCATTTTATGCTTGTGTTTCAAAGTGTTCAACCAGCTCTTCGATAACATGGCTTTCCAACATCGTGTAAATTTGTTGAATTGTATAGTTTACTGCTTCTGGACCGGTTGAACCATGTGTTTTAATCACAGGTGCCTTAACCCCAAATAGCACCGCACCACCATGAGTCGAATAATCCAATTCTGTTTTCATTGATTTAAGAGCATCTTTCAGCATAAGGGCTCCAAATTTCCCCTTAATGCCTGCATCTAATATAGAAGATTTTAATAACTTCATCAATTCCATCGCAGTTCCTTCTATAGATTTCAGTACTGCATTTCCAGTAAAACCGTCTGTCACGACAACGTCAGCAACCCCACTCAACAAATCTCTAGCCTCAACGTTTCCCACAAAATGGATACTTGGCTCTTCAGCTAACAATTTGTAAGCTGCTTTGGTTAGTTCATTTCCCTTGCCATCTTCCGTTCCGTTATTAAGCAGCCCAACTCTTGGCTTTGCAACTTTGCGTACATTTCTTGCATAATAAGAACCCAAAACTCCGTATTGTAATAAATGTTCTGGTTTGTTCTCCGCATTGGCCCCCATGTCAATAAAGTCAAAGCCCCCTTCATTAGATCCAACAAAAGGCATCGTTGTCATCAAACCAGGGCGTTCAATGTTTTTGATTCTTCCTATGATAAACAGCCCTGCTGCTAGCAAGGCTCCTGTATTTCCTGCTGAAAAAATAGCATCTGCCTCTCCGTTTTTTACTGCTTGAGCTGCCAAAACCATGGAAGCTGTTTTTTTCCGACGGATTGCTTTGACTGGTTCATCCTCTCCATTAATTTTTTCATCCGTATGAATAATTTTAACATTTGTGGCATCTGTCACATATTTTTTAATCTCATCTTCTTTTCCATATAATAGAAATTCAATTTCTGGATGTTCCTTTTTGGCTAACATCACACCTTCGACAATTGCTTGTGGCGCATGATCTCCACCCATTGCATCTACTGCGATTTTCATTTATTAACGCCTACCTTCGTTTTTACTCATTTATTTTGCCTTACTATTATAGCATATTTTCTTAATCAAAATAGATTTCAGCGGCTTCTCCAACAGCTAATTTTTGCTTTAATCCAGCATACTGGGGCTCTTGCCACCAAGTAGGTTGCTGCCAAATTTTCTCCGCACATTCTCTGGCTACTTCAAGTACCTGATAATCCTCCACTATATTTCCCAACTGAAATTGTGGCACACCAGACTGCCTCGCTCCAAAAAATTCTCCTGGGCCCCGCATTTCTAAATCTTTTTCGCTTAGTTTAAACCCATCTGTAGTCTCCGTCATGATTTTCATACGCTCTTTCCCTAGCTCGTTTTTAGGGTTTGAAACAAGCAAACAGTACGAAGCTTTCTTCCCTCTGCCCACTCGCCCCCTAAGTTGGTGGAGTTGAGCAAGCCCAAAACGGTCCGCATCCATGATCATCATCATCGTTGCATTGGGTACGTTCACCCCAACTTCAATCACTGTAGTAGATACCAAGATTTGTAGATAATTTTCTTTAAATTTTTGCATGATTGCTTCTTTTTCTTGGGCAGGCATCTTCCCATGCAACAGCCCAACCCGATGTTCAGGTTCAAAGAATTGGTGCAAATGTTCATAAATCTCTGTTGCATTTTTTACATCCATTGATTCCGATTCTTCAATTAGTGGACAAATGACATAGGCCTGACTGCCATTTTGCACTTCTTTTTTCATCCAGGAAAGAGCCGTATCGACTTGTTGCGTTTTAATCCATCTCGTTTCAATGGGTATCCTACCTGCTGGAAGTTCATCAATTACTGAAACATCCATTTCGCCGTATGCTGTGATGGCCAACGTCCTTGGAATCGGGGTTGCTGTCATGAAAAGGACATCTGGGTTAGCCCCCTTCTCCCGCAATATTTTCCGTTGGTTTACCCCAAAGCGATGCTGCTCATCCGTAATCACAAGACCTAAGCGGTGAAAATTGACATCCTTTTGAATCAAAGCATGCGTTCCTACCACAACATCAAGCATTCCTGATTCTAGCTCTTCTAAAATTCTCCGCCTTTCCTTGGCTTTTGTTGACCCCGTTAGGAGCGCTACGCGAACTTCAAGTGGATTAAATAGCTGATTGAGGCTCTCTAGATGCTGTTCCGCCAAAATTTCAGTTGGAACCATTAATGCTCCTTGATAACCTGCCGACATCGCCGCATAAAGCGCAATAGCTGCTACGACCGTTTTTCCACTTCCAACATCTCCTTGAAGCAAACGATGCATCATTTGTTTACTGCGCATATCTCGGCAGATTTCATTTGTGACACGCTTTTGAGCTTGTGTCAGCTCAAAAGGCAACGAACGAGTAAACCCCTTTAGCCTTTCCACATCGTACAGTATTTGCGTTCCTTTCCCTATACGTTGTTCCTGCTTCTTCAACCGTTGCATATTCATCTGAAACAAAAAAAATTCTTCAAAGATTAATCGTCTGCGTGCTAGAGCACTTTGCTCGTTATCTTTGGGAAAATGCATGGCGTAAACAGCTTCTGGTCGATGCATTAATTGATACTTGGACAAAAGCTCTGCTGGCAAGTCTTCATAGATTTCTTCGTAATATTCCGAAAAAGCAACCTTGATTAACTCCACTAACGTCGCTTGCTTGATTTTCTTATTCACATGATAAATAGGTTCAAAATCCTCATTGTTTTTAGTTCCTAAGATTTTCATGCCCGTTAGTGCTTTTCTTTTGGCATCCCATTTACCAAATACAGCAACTTCTTCCGATGCTTGAATTTTATTCTTTAAAAATGCTTGATTAAAAAAAGTCACATTGATGACTGCATGTTCTTTTAAAAGTCGAAAATTCAAGCGATTTTTCTTAAATCCATAGTATGAAACCACTGGTTCATTAATAACTAGTCCTTTTAAAACCACTTTTTCTTGATCCTGAATTTCATTTAATTGTTTTTCTTGAATGTCCTCGTAGCGAAAAGGATAGTAGGTAACCAGATCTTCTATCGTCACGATGCCCAACTCTTGAAGACTCTCAACCCTTTTTGCCCCCACACCTTTTAAAACCGCAACAGAATCCTGGAAGTTTTTCACGCGTTTCCCTCCTCTCTAATTGATAGAAAAAGAAAAGAGGTCAGGTCACTTAACGACTTAAGCCCCGCCTCTTTTGTATCTACACTACTTAAGCAGTGGTTTAAAAATATGAATATTTAAATCCCCTATGAGCTCTTTATTCTACCGAGAATAGATAAGGATAGACTGGTTGATCCCCTTGATGAATTTCAACTTCTAATTCATCGTCTAGCTCGTTCATTTCAGTCGCTAATTTTTCTGCCTCTTTTAAATTGCCTTCTTCACCAATCAAGATGGTCAAAATCTCACTGTCATCGTTCAACATTTTTTTAATAGTTTCAGATGCTGTTTTTAGGCGATTGGGCGTTGAAACGACAATTTTTCCATCAATCATTCCGATAAATTCATCTTTTTTAATCTCAATAGAGTCAATAGTCGTATCTCGAACGGCTGTAGTAAGCTGACCACTCACTACCTCTTCCAACATAGCAGTCATGGCTACTTGATTTTCTTCCAGCGATTGTTGTGGATTAAATGACAACATGGCTGTCATGCCTTGGGAGATTGTTTTGGATGGGACCACAACTACTGCCACATCACTTACTTCGGCTGCTTGATCTGCAGCCATAAAGATATTTTTATTATTTGGTAAAATAATAACATTATCCGCATGAACCTCTTCAATTGCTTTAACAATATCCTCTGTGCTTGGATTCATTGTTTGGCCACCACTAATAATATAGCTTGCACCTAAACTCTTAAATAACTCTTGTGTTCCTTTCCCAGCTGCAATCGCAATCACAGCATAAGGAACGCGTTCTTGTGTTTTTGTTTGACTAACATCTGCATCATGTTCCAAGATTGTTTCATGCTGTACACGCATGTTGTCCACTTTTATCTTAACTAAAGAGCCAAACTTCTGCCCATAATTCATGACTTCTCCTGGATGTTCTGTATGTACATGCACTTTGATGATTTCATCATCTGCTACTACTAACAAGGAATCTCCAAGCTCATTTAAATAATTCCTAAAGGTGTCGTAATCGAACTTACTATCTACTGTTGGACCTTCACCAATTTTCACCATGATTTCAGTACAATAGCCAAACTTGATATCTTTGGTAGACATTTGACCTTGGACACTGCGATGATGTTCTGCATTGACCATTTCATCCATTTGCGCTGCACTTGGTTGGTAGACAGGCGTCTCTGATACCTTACCAGATAACACCTCTAAAAAGCCTTCATAAATAAATAGCAAACCTTGTCCGCCACTATCTACAACCCCTACTTCTTTTAAAACTGGGAGTAAATCTGGTGTTTTGTCCAATGCTCGTTTAGCACCCTTTACGACCGCTTCCATGACTGCTACGCAATCCTGTGTCTCGCTCGCCTTTTTCTCACCAGCACGTGCACCTTCTCTTGCAACCGTTAAAATGGTTCCTTCAACTGGTTTCATCACTGCTTTGTATGCTGTTTCTACACCATGCGTAAAAGCTTGCGCAAGTTGTGCTGCGCTCAGTACTTTTTCATTTGCTAAATCTTTTGAAAAGCCACGGAATAACTGAGAAAGAATAACCCCAGAGTTGCCTCGTGCCCCCATTAATAATCCCTTCGACAAAATAGCTGTAAGCTCTCCAACACTATCTGTTGTCGCACTACCTACAGCTTTTGCCCCACTCGTCATGGATAAATTCATGTTTGTTCCAGTATCTCCATCAGGTACTGGGAATACGTTTAAAGAATTTACATATTCTGCATTTTGATTCAAACGGTTCGCACCAGCTTGGACCATCGCTTGGAACTGACTCCCCTTGATTGCTGTTACTTTCAATTAAATAATCCTCCTTAAGAAATGATTGCACCTAATCCTTGCAACCTACACGCTACTTTTTGATTTAATCTGGTAATACACGAACCCCTTGAACAAATACATTAACAGAATTTGCAGTGACACCGAGCAAAGTCTCAAGATTATATTTGACTTTTTCTTGAACGTTGCGACACACTTCAGAAATTTTTGTCCCATAACTTACTACTGTATACACATCAATTGCAACACCATTTTCTTCTTGGCGTACAACCACACCTTTGGCGTAATTTTCTTTACGTAATAATTCATTTAAATTATCTCTAATTTGGTTTTTGCTTGCCATGCCTACGATACCATAAATATCTGTTGTGGCACCTCCAACAACTGTCGCGATTACATCATTAGAAATTTCAATCGTACCGGCTTTTGTTTTGATTTTTACAGCCATTGATAATTCCTCCTTTTGGTCATAGTAACCCAATTTCATACATCATTTTATCATAGCACTACTTTAAATAAAAGAAAAATCCTATTTTCTTTTCCTTTTATGAATGATTTTCTAGAACGAAAAAAATTTTTTTGTTATTTTGTCGCTTATTTTTTTTTAAAAAACAGAAAGATATCTATTGAATTGAAAAAATTTTTCTTGCAAATTCTTCGTAGCTATGATAAATTATTTTAAGTATGAGTCGGATATAAAACGCTCAATTTCAAAGCAAAGGAGGAAGAAACATGGCAAAAGAATGTTATATTACTGGTCGTAAATCAAAAAGCGGTAATTCACGCTCTCACGCAATGAACGCATCAAAACGTTCTTGGAAAGCTAATCTACAAAAAGTTCGTATCTTAGTAGATGGTAAACCAAAGAAAGTGTGGGTTTCAACTCGTGCTTTGAAATCAGGTAAAATTGAGCGTGCGTAATGCTTAAATAAATAAAAGACAGCTGCCTCTGCTGGAGGTAGCTGTCTTTTATTTTGCTGAACTAAAAAATAAATTTATCAACTCAATCAATCTTTGCTTTGAATCACCGCGACACAGCCCGATGAAAAAGAAAACGTGGTACTATCTCCAACAAATTCGTTGCTCGAATAAGAAATTGGTCGTGTCACATCCGTTTGCTTCAGTGTATATTTTGCATCATACAAGGTTAAGCCATTTACGGGTGCAAAGCACACAAACGCAAGATATTTTTTATCGCCCTCTTTTTTAATTGTATAGGTTCCCGGTGAAAAATAGCGAATGGTATTTTGACAATCAAGCAAAGAAATTTGCGCTAGTACTTTTTGAAATCGTGGTTCCAAAGCAAGCCACAAGTTGGATAAAAAATGATCCATACGCCCGCCAGTCGCCCCAAGTAAAATCATTTCTGCTTGTGGATAAAACTCCATTGCAGCCAATACTCCCAGTTGCATATCTGTGTCATCCTTTTCTGGTATTGAATAGTGAATATTCTCCACACAAGACTCCACTCGCTTTAATTCAGTTTCTGATAAAGAGTCAAAATCTCCAATCGCGATTGCAGGAACGATTCCTTGTTCTATTAGATGAAGCGCTCCTCGGTCAACCCCTATAGTCACTGTCTCACTAGACTTAATCAGCTCCAATGCATTCTTTGGCCACAAATCAGTCGGTCCACCCGCAACTACAATCACTCGTCTTGCTTGCTCCTTCATCTTAATGCCTCATTTAGCGCTTGTATTTGCTTTGCTGGTACATCACTGTTATAGATATAAGAACCCGCAACAAACACATCCGCACCCGCATTTTTGCATAAACTAGCCGTTTCCGGAATAATCCCACCATCGACTTCAATCTCATATTGATATCCTTGTTCATCTCTTAAACGTTTACAATCACGAATCTTTTCTAACATTTCTGGCAAGAAACGTTGTCCACCGAATCCGGGATTAACCGTCATAATCAGAACCAAATCAACCATTGAGAGCACCTGTTGGATGGATTGAATTGGCGTAGCTGGGTTGATGACGACCCCAGCTTTCACACCACATGCTTGAATCATCTGAATGACCCTGTGTAAGTGTTTTGTACTTTCTGCGTGAACTGTAATAATATCAGCTCCCGCTTGAGCAAAGTCTTCAACATAGTTTTCAGGTTTTTCAATCATCAAGTGAACATCTAAAACCAATTTGGTTATCGGACGAATGGCTGCTACAACACTTGGTCCAAATGTGATATTTGGAACAAAATGTCCATCCATAACGTCAATGTGCAAATAGCTTACTCCAGCATCCTCCACAATTTGAATATCTCGAGCTAAATATGCAAAATCTGCACTTAAAATCGACGGAGCTAATTTCATTTCTACCCATCCCTTTGTCGTTTATTTTTTTCTATAGATTGGTTTTCTCTGCTCAATTTCTTCTAAAAACAACAAATAGTTATCGTATCGGCTTTTAGTAATTTCTCCTTGTTCCACTTGGCGTTGCACTTCGCAGTGCGGTTCATGCCGATGAGAACACTCTCTAAATTTACACGCTGGTGCAGCTGCGACAAACTCTGGAAACTGCTTAGGCAGTTCGGTTGCTGTCATCTCTAAAAAATCAATTGAGCTAAACCCTGGAGTATCTGCTACTAACCCGTCATAGAGTGGTAACAATTCAACGTGGCGAGTCGTATGTTTCCCACGTCCTAAATGTTTGGAAATCATCGCTGTTTCAAGATTTAACTCAGGGGCAATCTTATTTAACAAAGTCGATTTTCCTGCACCAGATTGTCCCATAAACACACTCAAACGATTAGGAAAATAACGGATGATTTCCGTAAGGTCTTGTTCTGCTGTCTGAAAATCTGGCACAATGACAGGATACCCTATTTTTTCGTAACTTTTTTTAATTGTTACAATCTCTTGATAAGCAGTCTCGTCTAGCTTGTCTACTTTCGACACATAGATAATGGGTTGAATTTGCTCATATTCTAAGGTGACTAAAAAGCGATCTAATAAATTTTTTGAAAATTTTGGTTCTATCGCACTCATCACGACAATTCCCTGATCCACATTTGCCACAGGTGGGCGGACCAGCTCATTCGTTCGAGGTAAAATTTCAAGTAAGTAACCATCCGTACTATTTTGACTTTCAAAAATCACTTGATCCCCCACCAAAGGGGTAATTTTTCGATTACGAAAGTTTCCTCTCGCTCTTGTTTGGTAGGTTTCTCCCTCAAAATAAACATAATAAAACCCACTTAAAGCTTTTCTAATCTGTCCAGTAGTCACGCACTCACCTCTCCTTTTTCTTTAACTGTACTTAATATAGACAAAATTTTCAAGTACAATATTTGTCAAAGACAAAAAGAGCGTGAAACAAAAATAAAAACTTTTATTTCACACCCCGATATCTTTATTACTATTTTTTTGATTGATTTTTTAGTGAGGTCCGGTGGATGTCGTTGTTGTCTCAGAAGAGTTGGCTGTACTTGAGGTCGTTGTAGCAGAGGTCGTCGTTGTACTCGGACTTGTGGTACTCTCTGTTGTACTTTGACTCGTTTCAGTTGTAGAGGGTTTAGGTTCTGGCCCACTTGAGAAAACTACTGTAATCGAATCACCTTTTTTCACCTGGGTTCTTGCAACTGGATCTTGAGCAATCACACTTCCTTGAGCAATCGTATCCGAGTAAGTGTATTGGTCAATTAAGATCAACCCCTCTTGATCAAAGTAGTCTTGAACCTCTGCTTTTGTCATATACATCAAACTTCTAAGACTAACTGTTTTTGCTCCCTTGCTGACCGTAAGTTCCACGATTGTTTCATCAGCAGCAATACTTTTATTACTTGCGGGTGTTTGTTTGATCACATTTCCACTTTCAACTGTATCACTGTACTTTTCAACTTTACGAATATTTGTCTTTTTAATACCACTTTCCGTCAACGTATTTACCGCTTCTTGGTAAGTTTGATCTTTTACATCTGGCATATTGACTTTCTTTGCACCCGTACTAATATAAAGCGTGATTGTAGCCCCTTCTTTAACAGGAGTCCCTTTAGCAGGATCTGTTTGAACAACGTTATCTTTTTCAACTTTATCACTCGAAACTTTTTCCGTTTTGGTCGAGACTTTCAAACCTTTTTCTTCCAGCTTTTCTGTCGCTTCTTCTTGCGTTAAATTGACTACACTTGGTATCGTCACTGTCTTAGGCGCCGTCATTGCAAAAAAAGTACCTGTACCAACCAAAATTGCTAATACCGCCGCGACAATCAGCCAGATCTTTCGTTTACTTTTCTTTTTTTTGTTGTTGTTTTCTTCTGGTTGCTCTTTAGCAGCTTCTGATACTTCTACTGCTGGCTCATCACCGCCTGTTGCAAGCTCTTCATCCGAAAGAGCGGGGATAACTTTTGTTTCATCTAACATAGAACTTGGCTCAAAAATCGGCTCCCCAGCTCTTTCTGGTGCTAAACAAGTACTAATGTCCGATAACATCTCATCCGCAGAAACATATCGATCACTTGCTTCTTTAGCAGTCGCATGTAATACAACATTTTCTAGTGGTTGTGGAATAGTGGGTCTAAAATCCCTAACAGAAGGCACTTCACTTTGAAAATGCTTTAAAGCAATCGAAACAGCCGACTCGCCTTCAAACGGAACTTTTCCGGTAATTAATTCGTACAAAATAATCCCCAATGCATAAATATCTGATTGTCTTGTTGCCATACTTCCACGTGCTTGTTCTGGGGATAAATAATGAACAGAACCTAGCAACGTATTGGTTTGTGTAATGGACGTCTCAGAAAGGGCAATAGCAATACCGAAATCAGTAATTTTCACGGTATTGTCTTCATCAACCAAAATATTTTGTGGTTTTAAATCCCGATGAATAATCCGATGGCTGTGCGCTAATGAAATTGCCGACAATACTTGTTCCATAATTGAAACGATTCTTTCATTAGAAAGTGGCGAGTGGGCGGCAATATATTTTTTTAAATCGGTTCCTTTGACGTATTCCATCACCAAATACTGCATACCCTCTTCTTCTCCAACATCATATACAGCTACAATATTAGGATGTACAAGCTCTGTCGCTGCAAGCGCCTCCCGTTGGAAACGTCTGATTGCTCCTTGATCGCTTTGAAAATCAAAGCGAAGAACTTTCACCGCCACATCGCGATCTAAAATTAAGTCGTGCGCTAAATAGACATTTGCCATACCACCGCTACCGATGTTTCCAAGTATTTTATAACGTCCACTAAGTTTTCTTCCAATTTCAACCATGGGTTCCCTCCTCCGCTTGCATTTCATTTTCCGCTAATAAGACCGTAATATTGTCCTTTCCACCAGCTTCATTTGCTTCATTGACTAACTGTTCCAAGCGTTCTTTTATGTCTATTTTTTCTAGAATAATGGTTTTTATCCTTTGATCATCCAACATATTCGTTAGTCCATCTGTACACAGTAAGATTTGATCATGCACTAGTAGCTCAAGCTCCAAAACATCAATCTCGACAATGGTTGGCAAACCTAGTGAGCGGACTAATACATTTTTTCTAGGATGATGTACTGCCATATCTTGCGTTATTTCTCCAGTTTTGACAAGCTCATTGACTAGAGAATGATCCTCGGTTATTTGCTTCAACACAGAATTCCGAAGTAAATAGCACCGACTATCTCCAACATGAGCTAGAATCAGTGTTTCCTCTATAAATACTGCTGCAACAATAGTTGTTCCCATTCCTGCTAGTTTTTCCTCTTCTTCACCTCTGTGAAAAATTTTTTCATTCTCTGATTGAATTATTTTGAGTAACCATTGGACAATCTCTTCACGACTATCCAAAGTATTTTTTTCCCAAGCTTTCCCCAAGTCACTTACAGTCATGGCACTGGCAACATCTCCCGCCTGGTGCCCCCCCATTCCATCTGCTATAACAGCAAAAGGAATTTGGTGTTGGTTCGCAAATACACCTACAGCATCTTGATTATTTTTTCTTTTTTTTCCAACATCTGTAAGAAATTTAATCTGCATCTTTGCACCTCTTTACTTTGTTCTTAATCTATTTTGCGTTGCGTTTTAAACAACAAATAAAGAATCCATCTGTATTATATTGCTGAGGAAAAATCTTAACTGTCTGATTTTCCACTGACAAAGGAACCGTTTCGCTCCCTAGAACTTCTATTTTTTCATATTCTGGATGATTTTTCAAGAAAAGTTCGACAACTTCATCATTTTCTTCCATCGTAATGGTACAAGTACTATAGGTTAAAATCCCTGAAACTTTAAGCTTCGATGCAACACTTTCAAGAATTTCGCTTTGGATTTTTTGTAAAGCAGCCAAGTCTTTTTTCGCTTTGCTATATTTAATATCAGGTTTTCTTCTCAGCAAACCTAATCCTGAACAAGGAGCATCTACCAAGATACGATCAAAAGTCTCATCTGCAAAAGTTTCGTTGACTTTACGCGCATCAAGTAATTGTGTCTCCACAACGTCCTCCACATGTAACCGTTCCGCATTTTCTTTGATTAACGTTAATTTTTTTTCATGAATGTCTAAAGAAGTGACTTTTCCACCTTTTGAAGGATCTAGATAAGTCGCAATATGTGTGGTTTTCCCTCCTGGTGCTGCACAGGCGTCTAGCACTTGATGCTGAGGTTCTAACTGCATTGCAGGGGCAACAAGCATTGAGCTTTCATCTTGAATGGTTAAATACCCAAACTCAAACAACTGACTTCCAGCCAAAAAGCCTTTTTCCCCAATGACTCCATAAGGCGAAACACTACTTCTGTTCACTTCTATTCCTTCTTCTAATAGTTCTGCTACTGCTGAGTCTAAGGATATATATTTAGGATTTACTCTAGCACTAACACGACTCGGTGTAAATAAAGAAAGTCCCAACTGTTTGACTTCTTCCATGGAAAGCTGCTCTAATAATGTTTCGACTAACCATCTTGGCATGCTAATTTCAAGAACCAAGCGTTCGAGTGGATCAGCAACTGTCTCAGTTGAAGGAACACCTTTTCTTTGAATATTTCGAAGCACTCCGTTGACAAACTTACCGATTCCTTCATTTCCTCTCGCCTTAGCAATTTCTACAGCGTCATTTAAAACAGCATGATCGGGCACTCGGTCCAGGAAAAGCAGTTGGTATACGGACAACTCTAATAACGTCTTCACCCAGGTATCTACTTTTTTAGCTTTTGCGATAAAAGGAGCTAAGCAAAAGTCTAAGTATAGTTTTCGACTAATTGTTCCATAGACAATCTCTGTAAGTAAGCCTTTGTCTTTACCGCTGACACTCATTTTTTCCATTTCTCGGTGAACCAGCAAGTTTGAATACGCTTGATTGGTTTCAATTTGCACTAAAATCATGAGTGCTGAAAATCGAGGATTTCTTTTCATTGATGCTTTAATTTTTTTTGCCATTATTCTACTTTATCTCCAATACTCATCTCTTTGCCAATTCCGTTTAGAAAGTCTACTGCTGATAGTTTACCTTTTCCTGCTGGTTGCAGTTGGTTGATTTGAACAATTGTTTGATTGCCAGCTGCAATCCAAAAATCTTTCTTGTGGATGGCAACAATCGTCCCTGGCTTTGCCTCTGTCTTCTCTAAAACAACAGCGACGTCCCAAAGTTTCATCCTTTTTCCTTGATACATGGTAAAAGCTCCTGGGAAGGGCCGCATCCCCCGAACTTGGCAATCAATCTGCCCCGCATTTTTTTGCCAATCAATGGCTTCTTCTTCCCGCTTAATATTTGGCGAAAAAGAAACTTCTGCTTCATTTTGCGGAGTTGCTTGCAATCTACCAGATAAAATATCTGGCAGAGCTTCAAGCAGGAGCTCTTTTCCTAGTATACTTAATTTTTTAAACATCTCGCCTACATCATCTTTATCTGTAATTGGAATTGCCCGTTGAAGGTAGATAGCACCTGCATCCATTTTCTTGATAGTTTGCATGATGGTTACACCCGTTTCTTTTTCTCCATTAATAATCGCGTAATGTACCGGTGCACCTCCTCGGTACTTGGGCAACAACGAAGCATGAACATTAATCACACCATGCTTTGCACTTTGAATCAGTTTTTCAGGTAAAAATTGCCCAAAGGCAGCGGTAACAATAATATCTGGTTCAAACTCCATTACTCGCAGCATTTCGACTGACCCACTGATTTTTTCTGGCTGCAACACTTCCAATCCATGTGCAACTGCTGCTATTTTTACAGGAGGCGCTGTTAAGACTTTTTTTCTTCCAACTGGTCGATCTGGTTGTGTGACAACTGCAACTACTTCATAGTTTTGTGCAAGCAACCCTTCTAAAATAGGGACAGAAAACTCTGGTGTGCCCATAAATACTACTCTAGTCATCTATATGTTCCTCCATAAATGCATCCAATTCTTCTGGTGCAATTCTTTCAATTATTTTATCTACAAAAACTTCCCCGTTCAGGTGATCAATCTCATGCTGAAACGCTCGAGCAAGATATCCATAGGCATCCACTTCCATTTCGTGGCCTTCACGATTGATATAACGAACGGTTACTTCCTCTGCTCGCTCCACTGTTCCATAAACTTTTGGCAGACTAAGACATCCTTCAACATCCACTGAAGAACCTTTTTTTTGGATGATTTGAGGATTGATCAATTCAAAAATCTCCACTTCTTCTCCCTCTTCCTCATCTCCAAGAGCCACAATTGCAATCCGCAAGTTTTTTCCGATTTGGGGAGCTGCAATACCAATCCCATCATGAGCAAGCATTGTTTCATACAAGTCATCCAATAATTGAATCATTTCATCGGTAATTTCTACCACCGGCCGGGTTTGTTGTTTTAATATTTTATCTGGATATAGCACAACTGGATAACGCATGTTTTCCCTCTTTCTATTTCTTTATATAAAATTCATCGGTTCAACGTCAATTGACAAACGCAGTCCGTGTCGAACTTCAAGCTGCGCCTCTTCCAAAATAGCTCGTAGCGCTGCCTCTAATTGGGGCTCGTGCTTATATTTGATCACTGTTTGATAAAAATACCGATTATTCACGCGTAGCACAGCTTTTGGCGTAGGGCCAAGCAGAATACTTTGTGGAGAGAGTATTTGCTTTAGCTGTTGAACAATTTGAAACATTTTTTTTGCTGCTACAGTCTCATCTTCATGATTGGTAATGATTTGAACGGTGAAAAAGTAAGGCGGATAATTTCCTTGATGTCTGATTTGCATTTCTCTTTTGTAAAACCCTTCATAATCTTGATCCTGGGCAAATTGAATTGCGTAATGCTTCGGATTAAATGTTTGAACGATCACTTCACCTTTTTTGTCTGCCCGACCAGCACGCCCACTTACCTGAGTTAACAATTGGAATGTCTTTTCACTTGCTCTAAAATCAGGTAAATTAAGAGCTGTATCTGCGTTTAACACACCAACTAATGTCACATTAGGAAAATCAAGTCCTTTAGCAATCATTTGAGTCCCTAGCAAGATATCCGCTTCTTGATTACCAAATTTCTGTAATAGTCTTTCGTGTGCCCCTTTTTTTCTAGTTGTATCTACATCCATTCTGATAATATTGCTTGTTGGGAAATTTTTCTTTAGTTCTTCTTCTACCTTTTGTGTCCCTGTGCCATAATACCGAATTTTTTTGCTATTGCAGACAGGACAAGTATGCGGGATGTGTTCTTCATGACCACAATAATGGCACTTCATTTTTTTAGTATCCATATGCAGTGTTAGCGAAATATCGCAATTTGGACATGGGAGTACATATCCACAATCTCGACACATCAAAAAAGAAGAATAGCCCCTTCGATTAAGCATCAATACCGTCTGTTCTTTTTTATCCAATCTAAGCTGAATCTGCTCTAATAATTTAGTGGAAAATGTCCCTCCCGTTTGTTGCCGATACTCTTTTCGCATATCAATTATCTCTACCTCTGGGAGTGTAGCTTGGGCACTTGCCCGCTCATTGAGTACTAGCAACTCGTAAACTCCTTTTTGCGCTCGAGCACGCGATTCCAACGAGGGGGTGGCACTTCCTAGGACCACTGGACAGTGGTGATACTTAGAACGCCAAATAGCTAGGTCTCTTGCATGATACCTTGGGGTTTCTTCTTGCTTATAACTAGTTTCATGTTCCTCGTCAATGATGATAATCCCTAAGTTTTCTATTGGAGCGAAAATGGCAGAGCGCGCGCCAACCACCACCCGTGCATCTTTCCGCTCTATCTTACGCCATTCGTCATATTTTTCTCCTTGTGAAAGTCCGCTATGTAACACTGCAACCTCATCCCCAAAACGCCCTTTGAAACGTTGGACCATCTGCGGCGTTAAAGAAATCTCCGGCACAAGTAAAATTGCAGACTTTCCCTTTTCTAAGGCATGAGCAATACTTTGTAAATATACTTCTGTTTTCCCACTACCTGTGATTCCTTCAAGCAAGAATGTCGTCGCTTGCTCTTCATCCATTGCCCGCCTAGTTTTTTGGTAGGCAAGTTCTTGCTGAGGCGTCAATTTCAGTGGTACTGTCCGTTCAAAGAAACGTTCTTTGTATGGATCACGGTAAATTTCTTGCTCTGTAATCGTCAACCAGCCCTGCTTTTCCCCTTCTTTTATTGTCTGGCGAGATATGCCTAGTTTTTCTGTTGCCTCTTTAATCGTACAAGACTTGCCGTCTAACGACTGTAGGTAGAGGAGCAATTGGTTTTTCTTTTTGGCAGACTTTCGCAACATCATTCGTTCTTCTTCGAGGCGTTCAAACGTCAAGGATGTAGCAAACGCCTGAATCGTTTTCACACGATTTTTTGACTTCACTTCGTAACGAATTTCGACTTTTTCTTCTTGCTTGAGTCTCATAACTTCTGGTAAATAATTTGATTTTTCTACTTCATCAAACGAAACCTCATCCAAATAGTGAAAAACTCGTGCATTTATTTCTTCTGGAATCTCATCAACTACTCTGATCCATTTTTGGTACGATGCTTTCATGACACTTGGAAGCATGGTTTGAAGACAAGTAATCTTAAACGAAAACGTCCGTCGCTTCATTTCTTCAGCAAGTATCAATAGTTCTTCATTCAAAACTGGTGTTAAATCAAATACAGTATCGATTTCTTTTAAATGGTCAACTATTGTATCGTCACTTCGCTCTTCAATGCTCACAACAAAACCTTGTACTTTGCGATTTCCATTGCCAAAGGGGACTGCTACACGCATACCTGGTTGAATATTTTTCCCCAACGCTTTTGAAACGAGATAAGAATAAGGAATGTCCGTTTGCATTGTTGGTACATCAACAATAATATTCGCTAAATAGTCCACTTTTATTCTCCTCGCTTTCATTTTGATCAATTTTCTTTATTTTACTAAATTACAGAGCATTTGTCTTCATTTCCTAGAACGATTAACTCCCCAAAATGGAAAAAACAGAACTAGTACTAGGCTAGTTCTGTTTATTTATTATTTTTCTTGTTGAATTTTTTCTTCTAATTCTTTTTTCTCTTTTTCTTGCGCTAACTTGCGCTCTTCTTCTTTTCGTTTGTGTAGTGCACGTTTTAGTTCAGGATTTGGATCTACAATTACGTCCCCAGCCTCAATCTCCTCTAAACCTTGGCCCACACTTTTCACAGATTCAAATTCTTCTAACATAGGAGTTGCACCCAAATCCAATTCATGTGCTCGCTTGCTTGCTAAAATCACTAAAGAATATTTAGAATCTACTCTTTCTAATAATGAGTCAATTGATGGTTTTAACATCATAGTGCTACATCCCCTTTAACATTTCTTTGTATTTGTCTATTACCCGGTTTACTCGGTAGTGCTCACTTGAAATAATTTCTTTTATTCTTTTTACAGCGAACTCAACTTTGTCATTGACCACTGCGTAATCATAATTGCTCATCATTTCAATTTCTTCACGTGCTATACGCATTCTTTTTTCTACAACTGCCAAGTCATCAGTTCCTCGACCGAGTATTCTAGACTTTAGCTCCGTCAAGTCAGGCGGCGTAAGAAAAATAAACACACCATCTGGGACTTTTTCTTTTACTTGCATGGCACCTTGCACTTCAATCTCAAGGAAAACATCTTTTCCCTCATCCAAAGTTTTGTTCACATACGAAAGAGGCGTTCCGTAATAATTGTTGACATACTCCGCATACTCCAACATCTCACCGGCCTCAATCAAAGCTTCAAACTCTTCGCGTGTACGGAAAAAGTAATCCACTCCTTCTATTTCTCCGACTCTTTTCTTTCGTGTCGTCATTGAAATAGAATACTGAAAATCATTATCTTCACTTTCAAATATTGCTTTTCTAACAGTTCCCTTCCCTACACCTGAGGGTCCAGATAATACAATTAGTAATCCTCTTTCTGACATGGTGTCTTCCTTTCAGTACAGTATCATAAGATAGTTTATTCTATATTCTGCACTTGTTCAAGTCTTTTTGCAAGTTTTTTTATAGGCTTATAAGCTTTCTTTTATTTTTATCCAAAAAGTTGACAGGGAAAAAAACTACATTTCTTTTATTGTTTTAACAAGTTCTTCAAATTCTTCGTTCGTTAAAGTAATCCCTTTACCCATTTTTTCATGTCCTGGTGCCCAGTCTCTTAAGTCGAACTTAGGCGGCCGACCATTCCAACTAACCAAATTCAGTTCTTTCGTCCATTCTTTAGGATTTGTCGATAAAACCGCTATTTCTTCGACAATCTCATACGAAAATTCTTGTGGCATAATCCCACTCCTTTACTCAAGTCTAGTATACCAAAATTTGAATTACTTAAAAAGCTTTTTCCCTGTCATGTATTAATACGCAAAATACGCTTCATTTTATTTTTGTTGAAAAAAATCGTTTTTTAAGATACAATAACACTCGATTGAAGCAGTTGATTTTTACCAAAAAAGATCCTATAATGAAATTAGAGGTGATGGTGATGGAGGAAAAGCAAGATAAATCTGCTAATATAAAAAGGTTTACGAAGCAAGTTTCTTTATCTTCGCAAAAAATTCTTGCTGCCTTTTTTGATGATTCTCTCAAAGATAAAGAGAAAAAGGAAAAGATTTGTCGACAGCTGGATGTTGCAATTCGAAACAAAGAACTTGTGGTTATTCAGTTACGCCTCACCAATAGTGCCCTACCTGAGTTTGAAACTGTCGCCGGCTTTGTGTACAGGAATAAAAATAGCCCTGCACAGATTATATTACGTTCCTTACCCTCCCAAACGTTGCGCATGATTGCGATAAAGGATATTCTGAAAGTTAGTATTTTACACCAAAGAATCGCACGTGCGTAGTTCGCGGCTAGATAATGAATAGAAAAAAGGCTGGTACCTAAGCATACCCCTGTATGTTTAGGTACCAGTCTTTTTTCTTATGTAATCTTCTTTTTCGTTTCTGATAAATAGAGCCCCAAACTAACGCAAATCGCTTGATTGACCTGGTTCATATTTTCTGTATCTAGCTGACAAATTTTTTCTCGCAGTCTTGATTTATCGATGGTTCGAATTTGTTCAAGCAATACAACCGAATCCTTTGTGATGCCCGATTTATTCGAGCTAATGCGAATATGTGTGGGCAGTTTATTTTTAAATGTTTTGGCGGTAATTGCTGCGATAATAACCGTAGGACTAAAGTGATTGCCCAAATTATTTTGGATAACTAACACTGGTCTCGTCCCTCCTTGTTCTGATCCTACAACTGGTGAAAGATCTGCAAAAAAAATATCCCCTCTCTTAATCATTTCTTTCCCCCTCTCTCTTTATTTTTTACATACCTTTTTAAAACAAAAAATGTAAAAAACAAAGCCGCTAAGCTTTATTTTTCTAAAATAATCTGGGCTGTCGCTAATTGGTCTGTATGAGAAATTGACACATGCACCTTGCCTTCAAATGGTGATTGTGTCACAACAGGCTTGCCAGATTCCCCTGAAAGTATTTCAATATCACGGAGTCCCAACTTTCCAAGACCTGTTCCGTAAGCCTTTGAGAAAGCTTCTTTACAGGAGAATCTTCCCGCTAAATACTCCACTTTTCTTTTTTCAGATAATGTGTCAAATTTTTCGAGTTCCTTTTTAGTTAATATTTTTTGAATCATAGCAGGTTTTTCTACAATAATATTTTTAATCCGCTCTAATTCAACAATATCAATTCCAATTCCATAGATCATTTTCCCACCTCGCTCAATGAAACAGCTTTCTTTCTCGTATATGATAATATTATACAACATTATTATATAAAAAAACATTCCTTTTTTAATTTATTTTCAAACTAAACATACGAAAAAAGCCAGAATTTTCATCTGGCTTTTACAAAAAGGAAATTACTATTAGTTAACTATTTGTCCTTATCCTTTTGTGTTCGTACGAATTACAAATCCACGACTCTTGTCTTTGGGTTTATTTTTCTTTTGATAATTACGATTTTTACTGTAATTATTTTTGCTATTGCCGCCACGGCTATCGCCACGATTGTTACGTTGTCCATAACGATTGTTGCTGCTACGGTTATTACGTTGTCCTTTTTTCCCAGTCGATGGCAATGGACGCTCTGGCGTAATATTTACAGGAACATCTGAAGCCGTTTTGGCGATGCTCTTAAGTAATAATGCTGCTAAATCCTCAGCAGAATACTTTTCAAGTAAAGCACTAGCGGTTTCTTTATATTTGTCAAGATCACTTTCACCTTCTACAATGTCTTGATCAATTTTTTCAACAGCTGCAGTTATTTGACCTTTAAAGGCTTCTTTTTCGGTTGGCGGACGCATTGGACTCATCCGTTTTTTCGTAAGCTCTTCAATCACATGAAGGTAGCCCATTTCATTTGGTGTAACAAATGTTACAGACAGTCCGCCTTTTCCAGCACGGCCAGTTCTCCCAATACGGTGAACATAGCTTTCTGGGTCTTGTGGAATATCGTAGTTGTACACATGCGTAACACCAGAAATATCTAATCCACGAGCGGCAACATCTGTTGCGACTAAAATATCAAGTTTGCCACTTTTGAATGCACGTAAGACGCTCATCCGTTTTTGTTGAGACAAGTCTCCATGGATTCCTTCTGCTTTATATCCGCGCATTTCAAGCCCTTTTGCAAGTTCATCTACACGACGTTTCGTACGTCCAAAAATAATCGTTAATTCCGGCGTTTGAACATCAAACAAACGAGTCATAATATCAAATTTTTCGTAATCTTTACAACGAACGTAGTATTGATCGATTAAACTTGCTGTCATTTCTTTAGACTTGATTTGGACATGTTCCGGATTTTTCATAAATTTCACACCAATTTGCTTGATGCTGTTTGGCATTGTAGCAGAAAAAAGTAAGGTTTGTCTTTGGTCAGGTACTTTAGCAATGATTGCTTCAATATCATCCAAAAAGCCCATATTAAGCATTTCATCTGCTTCATCTAAGACAAGTGTTTCCACTGTATCTAGTTTTAAGGTGCGACGGTTAATATGGTCCAACATACGGCCTGGAGTTCCAACAATAATGTGTGGATGATCTTTTAGCGCGCGGATTTGTCTGCCAATATCTGCCCCACCGTAAACTGCTTGTACACGAATTTTTTTATCTTTTCCTAAACGGAATAACTCTTCTTGCGTTTGAATCGCAAGTTCTCTAGTTGGCGCAATGACCAAACCTTGAGTAACACGATTCTTTGTGTCAATTTTTTCCAACATTGGCAATCCAAATGCCGCCGTTTTCCCTGTTCCAGTTTGTGCTTGTCCAATAACATCTTTTCCTTCTAACGCTAGCGTAATCGTTCCTGCTTGGATTGGGGTAGTTTCTTCAAAGCCAGAACGTTTAATTGCTTTTAGTAGATCTTCAGAAAGTCCTAATTCTTCAAATTTCAAATGATATCCTCCTAATTTTTTTGTTTCTAACTTGTGACGTCTATCTTCTCGAATTTATATTTCAACATTTCACATACGTTCAAGTCCACATCCGTCAAATTTTATCATATTTTATGCATTCTTACAAATGATACCTCTTAATTTTTGTCAATTTCAGCTGATTTTTTGCACGATTTCCTCTAATTTCATCCCATTACTTGCTTTTAAAACCACCATATCTTGGGGCGCTAAAGAAGCTTGTAAGTCCTGAATTAACTGGTTTTTTTGAGCAAATGAATAATAGTGAATTGACTCGTTTTTATATACTTTTTTTAGTTCCTCAAAAAGATTTTTCATTTCAGGACCAAATAAATAGATTTCCTGAATTTTTTCAGGATCTAAATGGTTTTTCATTTGTTGATGTAACGCGGCAGACGCATCCCCTAACTCTAACATATCTCCCAATACTGCGAGTTTCTTTCCCTTATTTTCCAATTTTGAGAAAGTATCCAAAACCAAGCCCATCGCTGTTGGATTGGCATTATAAACATCACTGAGTATGTCAGCTCCATTTTGGGCTTTTTTCCATTCCGTTCGATTTTGAGTCAACTTCATAGTACTAAGACCTCTTTGTATTTGAGTGAGATCCAAGTCAAAGTGTCGACCAATCTCAATCGCAACTAGAGCATTTCGGGCATTGTAGCTACCCAAAACAGGGATTTGAAACGCCATGTCTGGATAGAGATTCACCGTAAAGCTTGTTCTTTCTTTTTCTTCTTCAATAGACGTCACATAGCAATCACTGGCCCCGTAAAGCCCAAATGTTGTCACCTTTATACTTGGGTCAATTTCTTTTACAAATGAGGTTAGCAATGGTTCATCTGCAGGAATTATCAGTTCTCCCCCTGCTTGTAACCCTTCTGTGATTTCCATTTTTGCTTGCGCAATTCCTTTACGAGAGCCAAAATTCTCAATATGTGACTCTCCAATCAAGGTGATTGCCGCAATTTCAGGCTTACCCATTTTAGCAAGAAATGATATTTCTCCTGCATGATCCATGCCCATCTCCAATACCAAAACCTCAGTTTCATTTGGCATGTGTAAAATAGTATACGGGAGTCCAATATGATTATTATAGTTTCCTTGAGTTTTATAGGTATGGTATTTTTGTTTTAAAATGGCTTCAGTCATATCTTTTGTTGTGGTTTTCCCATTGCTTCCAGTGATGGCCACTACCTTGGGATTCATTTTTTTCAGATAGTAGCGAGCTAGTTCTTGCAGTGCTAGCAGCGTGTCCTCCACAACTAAAGTGGGAAATTCTTCTGGTACATTTCCCCTTGCCCAAAGGGTCGCGCTCGCTCCTTGCTGTAGCGCGTTTTCGACAAAATCATGGCCATCACGTATACCTTTTAACGGTACAAACAATGCCCCTTCTTTAAGCAAACGACTATCAAACTCAATACTAGAAATAGTAAAATCAGGCCATTTTTCCCAATTATTTTTTGCATGCACAACGGATGCAATTTCATGGTATGTTAATTGCATAGTTTCTCCTTCTTTAACAAAGTAAAAGCTGAACGATCTTGTTCAGCTTTTGACCTGCATCTAATTATTGCATTCTCAAACTTTTTCTCTGCTTATAACGCATCAAACCTAACTGGATTAACTCTTCTAGTAAGTCGCCATATTGAAGCCCCATTTCTTGCCACAGCAATGGATACATACTAAAAGGTGTAAAGCCTGGCATTGTATTGATTTCGTTTAGGAATAATTCATTATTACTCGTTAAAAAGAAATCACAACGACTAAGGCCACTTCCATCTAATGTCAAATAAGCTTTTTCTGCATATTCACGTGCTTTTTGCTGAATTTCTTCTGGAATGTCGGCAGGAATTTGTAAATCAACATCATTATTAAGGTATTTTGCATCGTAGTCATAAAAAGAGACAGTCTTCACAATTTCTCCTGGAACGGTCGTCCGCACCTCTTCATTGCCCAAAACAGCAACCTCAATCTCACGCGCTTCTATCCCTTGCTCGACTAACACTCGACGATCAAATCCAAAAGCTTCTTCAATCGCACACTGTAATTCTTCGCGATTTTCTGCTTTACTGATTCCAACACTAGAACCTAAATTAGCAGGCTTGACAAACATTGGATATAATAGCGTTCCTTCACATTTTTCAAAAATTTCTTGTGGTTGCTCTTTCCATTTCGTTTTGACAACTGACACATAAGGAACTTGAGGTACCCCCACTTGTTGCAGGATGTGTTTCGTCATAATCTTGTCCATGCCACATGCACTGGCTAAAACGCCACAACCGACATAAGGCATATCTAACATTTCAAACAACCCTTGGACCGTCCCATCTTCTCCGTTGGGTCCATGTAAAATCGGCATCACAATACTATTTTCTTCTTTGATGTCAGCTGGTGTAATCACCTGAGAATTAGCCTCTGTCAAATCTAAAATAGTTTTATCTTTAGGAATATCTGTCAAAACTGGTCCTTTTCGCCAAATTCCTGCTTGCGTAATTTGAACCAGTTGCACTTGATAATATTCATAGTAAACGGCTTGTAGTATTGAAAAAGCAGATAAAAGTGACACTTTATGTTCTGCACTTTTTCCTCCGTAAATTAAAATGATTTTCAAATCATTTTCGCCCCCTTAAAATAGCACTTCTTTCAAGTTACACGACATTATTATACTGTATTTTTGCCAAAAACTCTATTTCTATTTTAGAGTTTACATAAAAACGAACAAAAATAAGTGATTTTCCGCTCTGACTTCACTTCCTTTAGTTTTCGTAAACGAACAAAAGGTTGGAGAAGCTCCCCCAACCTTTTGTTACTAGCGACTAGTTTAATTCATCTTCAAAAAAATGCCAGGTTTTTTTACTTGTATTATAAACTAAAGAAGCAATTTTCATCTCTTCCGTATATCTCTGCTCTCTTGCTTCACGCAATCGATCTTCTACAACATAGATTGGAATGGTATACGTTTTATTCACAATCTCTTCTTGCTTAAAGCTCAGAACAATTCCTTCTTGAAAAACAGCATGAAGCTCCTTTACAATTTCCAATGGAACAGGTTCTACTGGAATCGCTCTTTTAAAAAAAGATTTTTTATTGTTTAGTTTTTCGAGTACCAGCCTGGTTATCTTCCCACCAATTGTCAAGTAGAACTCCTCTAAATGACGATAGTAAACTTTGGTTAACCGATCTGTTTCAAAAAAAACATAATTATTTTGTAATTTATAAAAAAATGGAGAATGTAATTGTGTTCTCATATGTCCAAAGTAAAGCAGCTCTGAAATTTCCATTGGGGTTAACTGTTTTACTAGTGCTAATTCATTAAAATCAATCCACTTAATTTGTGGTTCTCTTTTTTTACTGATATAGAGAAAATACTGTTCAATTTCTTCAGGTTCACGAATGATTTTCAAGCCAGTATGTGGCTCATATTCTCCTTCTTCGCAATTTGGATCAAGCAGCAACAAATTTTTGGGACGTTGTACGATAGAATGGCTAAAATCAAGATTCGTTAGTCCATCTGAAAGAACTGCATTCGTCATGTTATCTAAATGGATATATATGTAATCCGACACCAGTTCCCCCCCTTTCTTTCATTCACTCTTTATTTTACCTCATTATATAAAAAAAGTGTCAAAAATTTTTTTAAATTTATGTTACATATTACACTTTTTTTATTTTTTAGAAATGCTTATGTAATCTTCTTATCATTTCTTTTTTGTTTTATTTTTGCTAAAATGAAAATGCAAGATTTTTAACCAATCACAGGAGGGGTTTATTATTCACAAAAAACGTAGGTCCAAAGAAAATCAATCGAAAAAAAGATGGAAAAATTGGCTCACAAACTTCTTATTAGTTATTCTTTTAATTGTTGGGCTAGTACTTATCTTCAACGAACAAATAAAAAATCAAATTGTCAAACAAACAACCGCAACCAATCGAATCGAACATATGACGCCAAAAAAAATCAAGAAAAACGAACAAAAAAAAGCGGATTTTAATTTTGAACAAGTGAAATCTCTAGACTTTGATACCATTATTCAGGCACGATTAAACCAAGATCAATTGGCTATTTTAGGAGGGATTGCTGTCCCAAGCGTCCAACTTAATTTGCCTATCATCAAAGGAGTTTCCAATTATTCTTTAGCAGTTGGTGCAGGTACAATGAAGGAGGAGCAGGTGATGGGCTCAGGCAACTACGCTCTTGCCAGTCACCACATGATCAACGAGAGTTTACTTTTTTCACCACTTGTTAACGTTAATGTAGGCTCACTTATCTATTTAACAGATTTAAGCAACGTCTATACTTACAAGATTACGATGAAAGAATATGTCACGCCAGACCAAGTCCAAGTCATTGAGGACGTGGCCGGCAAAAAACTTGTGACACTAGTCACCTGCGACACAACCGGCGATAAACGTTTGATTGTCCAAGGAGAGCTTGTTTCTGCTTCAAGTACAAAAGAGGCGAGCGAAGAAGCAAAAGAGGCATTTAATATTGCAACTAATACCTACAAATAAAAATAAACAGCTCCAAACAAGTTTTTTGTCAACGCTTGTTTGGAGCTGTTTATTTAATACAAATCTTTTCTAACCAATACTTGCAGCCTTGTTGAATGAGTTGATACGTTAACTCGAAGTCTCCAGTATAGTAAGGATCTGGTACCTCTTTAGCGGTTTTTGTTCCATTTTCTAAAAATAAATGAATTTTCTTTTTTGTTCCATCTGGTGCCCTATTCAGCAAATCCGCTACATTTTGTTGATCCATTCCTAAAATCAAATCTGACTCTTGAAAATCTTGAGCCGTAATTTGCTTTGAGACCATTCCTTTTGTAGAAATATTTTCTCGTTTTAAAATATTTTGAGTTCCTATATGGGGCGGATTTCCCTGTTCCCAAGCACTCGTTGCGGCAGAACTAACCGCTATTTTATGCTCTAATCCATTTTGCTTTAGCATTTGTTTCATTATTCCCTCTGCCATTGGTGAACGACAAATATTTCCTAGACAAACAACCATCACTTGGTACATCTTTCTTTTCCTTTCTCATTTATGCATTTTTCCGTGGATTTTTGTTCTTAATAATCGCTTGAAGTTTTCTCTATCTTTTTCTGTAAAAGCCTTTGGTCCCTTGGTCTTTTTCCCTTGTTTTCGTTGCATTGCTCCAAAATAGCGACTTTCAAGCAAAATATCCATATTGTCTGCTGAGTACTCAAAACCTGTCTGATGTAGGACCACGCTCTTCTTTGAGAGCGCCAACGCAGCTAGCCCATAATCTTGTGTCACCAAAATATCTCCTGCTTGAATCTCTTTTATAATCCGATAATCAGCCGCATCTTGACCATCGTCTACATAAATAAAGGACACTTGTTCAGACAGATCTTTCGTCGTAAAGTGCGAAAAACTCGTGACAATCTTAACTGGCACTTGGTTTTTCTTTGCAATTTCTATCACTGCATCTTTTACAGGGCACCCGTCACCATCAATAAAAATGTGCATTTTCTGCCCCTCTTTTCTTTTTTTTCATTGTACTGAATCAACCATTTTTTTTCAAGTTTTACTCTTTTAGCCTCTATCTAAGCACGGATTTCCTTCCTTTATTCATTGACTATTTCTTGCAATTCACGTACTTCCTGCAAGATACTTTCAATTAAGAAAACACAAGGAATTTGACTGGTATGATCGTAATATACATGCAACCGCTCTTTCTCAAGATTATAGGAAAGAACCGTTTGAGAAAGATGTGCAAGTGGGCTCATCGGGTTGGACGTGATGATTACAATCAAACTTTTTTTATCTTGATAAAACTCATTAACCAGCTCAATCAATTCACGGGTTTGTCCAGAAACTGATAAAACAATCAAAACCGTTCGCTTTTCTTCTCTTAGTCTAGTCGCAAGTGGGTAGGTTGGATCTTGAACTTCAAACGCATTGATTCCAATACTTGCCAACCTCCGTGCCGCATAGGCTGCAATGGAACCTGATGCACCCATACCAAGAAAGACAATATGCTCGCCAAACATAACCGTCTCTGCAACTTCTTTAATTTTTTCTTCTATACGACTAGGGAAAAGTGTTGGTGTCAACACCTGAAGCCTACTTTCAAAATCATTTTTCTTCTTTGTTCTTTGTTCAAGTAATTCATTTCTAAAAGACAATTTAAATTCTGGAAAACTATTATAGCCCATTTTCTTTATCAAGCGCATCACAGATGATGGAGAAGTATGAGTATGAAGCGCTATTTCCCTCACACGCATAAATGGAATGATGCTGTCATTATTGATCATATACTGATAAACGCTTAACTCAACATCCGTTAGTTGATCTAGCCCTTTAAACCCAAAAAAGCTCATATTTTTCTCTTCCTTTCAATAACCAGGAATACGCTTACACTGTTAAGATCCAAAATAAAAAGCCCAATACAAGGCTTCGTATTTCATCCAATCATTCAAAAAACTCAATTTCTACTGCATGAGTTAAGATGTCTGTATAGCTATAAGAAACCCGCTCAAAAGCGTTCTCTTCCTGATCTAAATCGACAATAAAAACTGCTGGATAGGTCTCTGTTAGTACACCGTGTCTTTCAGTTTGTCGCTTTCTACCTGTTTGAGCAGTCAGCGTAATTTTACTACCGACATGACCTTCTAATGTTTGCTTAATCGTAGCTAGAGTAACAGCCATCATATCCACTCCTTATAAAAGGAGTATAACATAAACAAAAAGAATCGTCAATTTTATCATAGTATGGATGAAAACTCAACTTATTTTTCTAATTTCTTATTTTATTTTTCTATTTTGGCACTATAAATTTCACTATCAGGTGTGTAGAGGACGAGAACGTTTACTTTTTAAGAGATATGCTCTTTTAGTTTACGTTTGATCCGATCTAATGCATTTTTAACTTTTTTTATACTACACTTTTTCTTTTGGGCAATCCATTCAATCCCCATACCGCTCGTGTACTCCGTAAAAACCCCTTGTTCAAACTGTGAAAGCTGTTGGAAGAAGCCTTGCAAATGCTCTCTAAGCTCAAGTTGTTGTGTAGGAGGCGTTGTCTGCAGCAACTCTCTTGAATAGATTCCATCGCCTAAATTCTCTACCGTTTCTTCAAGTGAAACTGCTTGATAAGATAACTTACGTTTATAGGCGTTTTGTTTTCTTAACAAACTAAAAATGTGTCGCTCAAAATTAACTTTGAAAAAAGCTCCAAATGTCACTTTTTTCGTGGCGTCATATTTTTTAAGCGATTGATAACAAATAATCCTCCCTTCTTGTAGCCAATCTTCAATATCAAAATCATAGAGGAAATACCGTTTAGCAGTTTTTAATATAATCGGTCTATATTTGAAAAAAATGAGAGGAAAAAGCTGGTTATTACCAGCTTTCACCTCCTTGATTGCTTGTTCCAATCTTCTCTCATCCATATCGTACTCACTTTCTGTTCTCGTCCTCCTAAGCTTAGTTTAGCTTTCAAGTCCTTGCCAGAATAGTCTTTTTCGATACGTTTACTAATGAGATAAATCATCACGTAAGTTTTCTAATTTGTAAAGTTGTTCTGCATCCCACGGAGAATTTCTTCGATATTGTTGATACTTAAAATCTTCCGCTGCTTTATCAATGTTTTTCTTGACTTTTTTGATTGTTTTATAGAATTCGTTTGCTGAGGTACGCAGAGCCCCTTTAGAGAAAACCATCCATTGTTCGGCCAGATCACTGGTTGCAACGGTCACTTGTGTCAAGCGATTATTCCGTTCACCCGCTAGCTTTTCAATATAACTATCTGCTGTTTCATCTTTTTTAGTAAAAATCACTTGTAATTGATATTTTTCATAAGACTTTTGAATTCCCGGAACAAACTGTGCATCAAAAACTACAATCACTTCTATTCCTTCATATTTGGCGTAATTTGCAAGATGTGAGAGCAACAGATCTCTTGCATCTTCTAGGTTGTCTTGATTCTTCAACTTCACTAAATCCGGCCAAGCTCCGATCATGTTATACCCATCTACAATCAATAACTGTTGTTTCATCTCCATCCCTCTTTTCTAGTTTCATTGAGGATGACGCATCCTGAACACCTCATACATTAGCAACCCTGCCGCAACACTGGCATTCAAACTTTGAACATGTCCCCCCATAGGAATTGTTAGCAGTTCATCCATTTCTTTTTTTAATAATGGACTGATTCCCTTGCCTTCATTGCCAATCACTAAAGCAAGCGCTCCTTTTGTATTCCATGTCCGGTAATCGCTACCTGACATATCGGTTCCATATATCCAAAATTGATGCTCTTTTAGTTTGGCAACTGCTTGGACTAGATTTGTCACTCTAGCCACCGGAATATGTTCGACCGCTCCTGTAGAGGTTTTTGCCACGACAGAGGTGATGCCTACTGCTCGATGTTTAGGGATAATCACGCCACTTACCTTTGTGGCATCAGCGGTTCTCAGTATCGAACCAAAATTGTGTGGGTCTTCAATACTATCTAAAATCAGGAAAAATGGGTCTTCTGATTTTTGAAAGCCTTGTTCAATCAGTTCATCTAGACTGAGGTATTCATATGGCGTAATCCCTAAGACAAATCCTTGGTGTACCGCTCCATCAGATAGTTGGTCCAATTTACTTTTTGGCACCCACTTTACTGGGACCGAAAAGTCTTTTGCAAGTTGCTTAAAATTTACTACTTTTTCACTTTTCAAATCTTCTTGGATAAAGAGTTTATTGCCACGTCCATTTTCCAACGCTTCTTTGACCGCATGCTTTCCAAAGCAAAAGTCTTCTGGGTTCATACTTTTGGTTTGAGTCTGGTTAGCATCGTAACTTTTTTTATTTTGGTTCATTCCTTTTACTTGTTCACTTTTTTTCACATTACTTCTCATCTTTTTTTTCATTCTGTTTCTCCTCTATCTTTTGAATACACCAAGAAACAATTTCATCCACTCGGTTTTTCTGCTTTGTTAAATGTAGATAACCAATCAGTGATTCGAAACCAGTCGCCACTCTATATGTCGTAATATCTGTATTTTTGGCAGAGGTAAAACTCTTTGCATTTCTTCCTCTGCGGTACATTTCTTCTTCTTTTTCGGTCAATACGTTCTCTTCCAACAAGGCACGCATTAAGAAACATTGACCTTTAGCTGACACAAAATTGGTAGCCAAATGATGCAAGCGATTTGGTTTAGTTTGCCCCTTTTGGACTAGATAATCGCGAATATAAACCTCATAGACTGCATCTCCAACATACGCTAAAGCTAGCCCATTTAGCTGTGTGAAATCTCTTTCTTTTGTCATTTTTCTCGTCTCCACCTAGTTCCTTGCGCAGTATCTTCCAGTATTATCCCTTGTTCTTTTAACAAATCTCTAATCTCATCACTTCTTTTAAAATCCTTTTCCACTCTCGCTTGAATACGCTCTTCTAACAACTGGTCAATTTGTTCATCCAATAACGTGGGTTCATTTAGCTCAATCCCAAATATTTTAAGCCAACTTTCAAATAAGAAGAAAAATTGTTCTAAAACTGGAATTGAAACATGTTCTTGTTCTGCATATTGATTCATCCATTTTGCAAAATCATAAACAACTGTTATCCCATTAGCGACATTAAAATCATCATCCATCCCTTCAATAAAGCGATCTTCAAAATCAGAAAAGCGATCAAAATTTGCTAAATCATCATCTAATTGGGGATAGGCATCTTTTTCTCTAAATTTCAAATTGTTGTAAGCGGTACGCAAACGTTGCAAATTTGTTTCCGCTTCTTTTAGCAAACTTTCACTAAATTTAATAGGACGACGATACTGTGTTGTTGCCAAGAAAAAGCGTAAAATTTGAGGTTCCATTTGTTGCACAAGTTCATGAACAGTCACAAAGTTTCCTAATGACTTACTCATTTTTTCGCCTTCATCCCCAACGGTTACAAAACCGTTATGCATCCAATAGTGAGCAAATGGATGCCCCGTTTTTGCTTCGCTTTGTGCAATTTCATTTTCATGGTGAGGAAATTCTAAATCTTGTCCTCCCCCATGAATATCAATTGTCTCCCCCAAATGCTTGGTGGCCATCACAGAACATTCAATATGCCAGCCTGGTCGTCCTTTGCCCCATGGAGAATCCCACGATACTTCTTGTTTTTTCGCTGCTTTCCATAATGCAAAGTCAAGTGGGTCTTCTTTTCTATTTTGTTCGTCACCAATACGTTTGCTCGCACCCACTTCTAAGTCATCAATGGCTTGGTGACTCAACTTTCCATAGCCTTCAAAAGCTCTAGTTCGATAATACACATCTCCGTCTGATGCATAAGCATAGCCTTTATCCATCAATACTTGGATAAAATCGATAATCGCCTCAATGTGGTCTACAGCTTGAGGATTTAAGGTGGCTGGTTGAACATTTAACTGCCCCACATCCTCTTTAAAAGCTTGGATAAACCTTTCTGCGACTTCTTTTGGCGTCAAATCTAACTCTTTGGCTTTTTGAATAATTTTGTCGTCTACATCCGTAAAATTGGAGACATAATTCACTTCATAACCTCGATACTCCAAGTAACGGCGAATTGTATCAAAAGCTACCGCACTACGCCCATTTCCAATATGAATATAATTGTAAACGGTCGGTCCGCAGACATACATGCGAACCTTCCCAGTTTCAATTGGTTGAAACACTTCTTTCTCTCTCGTCAGCGTATTATATATTTTAATCATTTACTTGACTCCTTTTTACTTTTTCACCATTTATTCTCACAACTTTTGCTGGAATCCCTACAGCAGTAGCTCCATCTGGAATATCTATCAACACGACAGCCGAAGCACCAATCTTAGCTTTTTCTCCTATTATAACAGGTCCTAAAATCTGAGCATGGGCCGAAATGATCGCTGCTTGTTTAATTGTAGGATGTCTCTTTCCTTTTTCTTTTCCAGTTCCACCTAATGTGACCCCGTGAAACAATACCACATCATCTTCAACGATAGCTGTCTCTCCTATGACAACACCCATTCCGTGATCAATAAAGACACGGCGTCCAATTTTTGCTCCAGGATGAATTTCAATTCCCGTTAAAAACCGCCAAAACTGTGCGTGCATTCTTGCAATCAAATAGAAATGGTGCCGGTAAAGAAAATGCGAAAGACGATGGGCCCAAAGCGCATGCAAACCAGCGTATGTCAGAACAATCTCAAGGGTTGACCTTGCTGCTGGATCGTTAGCTCTGACTGCTTGAATATCTTCTTTCCATCTCATTTTATTCTTTACCCCCCTATTCAACCTTCACTGTAAATAAAAAACGTCTTTTGAGCAATACTCTATTGCTTCAAAAGACGTTTCTACGTGGTTCCACTTTTATTTATGAAGCAAGTTGTGCTTCACCTTTTTTATGAATTAACGCTTCATAAACGTTTTTCACTACTAACTTTTTCAAGTATTCGTAAAAAAACACTTGAAGAGGCATTTCAAAAAATCACTGATATCTATTTTCACCAACCATAGACTCTCTAAAAAAGTGATAGTTTTACTTCTTCTTCTTACATGTATTATTTAGTTGTTTCGCTTAAATGTGCGAGCGTTTTTTCTTTTCCAAGTAATTCAATCGTTTCACCTAATTCAGGTCCATGCATTTGTCCCGTCACAGCTACCCGAATGGGCATAAACAAGTTTTTGCCTTTAATGCCTGTTTCTTTTTGAACTTCTTTAATGGTCGCTTTGATTGCTGACTCTGAAAAATCTTCCAGTTCAGCAATTTTTTCTTTAAAACAGTTTAACACAGTGGGTACTGTTTCACCAGCAAGAACTTCTTTACAAGAATCATCCAACACAGGATGTTCTGTAAAGAATAATTTTGCTAAATCTATAATTTGTTCTGCATAACTCATTTGTGGCTGATATAAGCCTACAATTTTTTCTAACCAATCCGAATGCGTCATCACATCTTTTTCTGCAATATTTCCAGCTTTTACCAAATAAGGTACCGCCATTTTAGTAACCGTTTCGACTGGTAAAGCTTTCATATATTGATTATTGATCCATTCTAACTTCTTACTGTCAAAAGCAGCAGGTGATTTGCTGAGGCGATCCGCATCAAACATTTGAATAAGCTCATTTTGTGAGAAAATTTCATCTTCTCCAACTGGTGACCAACCCAGTAAAGAAACAAAGTTAAACATTGCTTCTGGTAAATAGCCTAAATCACGATATTGCTCGATAAACTGTAAAATAGTTTCATCTCGTTTGCTTAGTTTTTTCCCAGTTTCACTGTTAATAATCAACGTCATATGCCCAAAGACAGGTGGTTCCCAACCAAATGCTTCATAGATCATCAATTGTTTTGGTGTATTAGCAATGTGATCATCCCCGCGTAACACATGACTGATTTCCATGAAATGGTCATCAACTGCGACAGCAAAGTTATAGGTAGGCATACCGTCTCGTTTTAAAATAACAAAATCTCCACCCACACTCTCAGATTCAAACGTGATTTTTCCTTTAACCAAATCATCGAATGTAAACTCTTGATTTTTAGGGACACGGAAACGAACAACAGATTCTCTGCCTTCTGCTTCATAGGCTGCTTGTTGTTCGGCAGTTAAGTTGGCACACATCCCACCATAGTGTGGCATTTCTCCGCGTGCTTTCTGAGCTTCTCGTTCTGCTTCTAATTCTGCTTCAGTCGCGTAGCATTTATACGCAAGATTGCTTGCCAATAACTGCTCAATCAAAGGCATATAGATTTCTTTTCTCTCAGATTGACGGTAAGGACCAAATTCACCAGGTTTTTGCGGCGATTCATCCCAATCTATCCCTAACCAAGCAAGGTTTTCTAACTGACTTTTTTCGCCATCTTTTATGTTACGTTTTTGATCGGTATCTTCAATTCTAATAATAAAGTCTCCATCATGATGACGTGCATAAAGATAATTGAACAATGCTGTGCGAGCATTGCCAATATGTAAATGTCCAGTTGGGCTGGGTGCATAACGTACGCGTACTTTTTTTGTCATTTTTAAATCCTCTTTCTCTTTTTTACTTTTCCAGCAAAGCAACCGCAAGTGCTCCGATGCCTTCCCCTCTACCTATAAACCCCATTTGTTCCATAGTGGTTGCCTTAATATTAATTTGCTCTGGTTGGATGTGACAGGTATTTGCAATCACAAGTTTCATAGCGGGTAAATATGGCTGCATTTTAGGCTTCTCCGCTAAAATTGTACAATCAATATTGCTAATAGTAAAGCTTTCTTGAGCAATTTTTTCGATAACTTTTGCGAGTAGACCAACCGAATCTGCTCCTTGGTACAATTCATCTGTATCGGGAAATAGATGTCCAATATCTGTCAAGCCTGCTGCCCCTAGTAACGCATCGATAATGGCATGCAATAACACATCTGCATCCGAGTGTCCTAAAAGTCCAGTTTCATAAGGAACATGCACACCCCCAATGTGAAGCTGACGTCCTTTAGCAAACGGATGTACATCAAAACCTTGACCAATTCGAATCATACTTCTTTCCTTTCTACTTGCTCCATCCGTTTTCTTAATATCGCTTCCCCAATTAACAGATCTTCTGGCGTTGTCAGCTTGATATTTTCGTAATCGGCCATTACCACCTTGACTTGTCGATGACCAAACTTTTCAATTAAGGAGGCATCATCTGTTCCTAAAAAGCTCTGCTTTCTAGCAAGCTCGTGCGCTTGTTTTAGCTCTCTTCCAATGAAAGCTTGCGGTGTTTGAATTTGCCATAAGGCGTCTCTTGGTACCGTTTCTTCAACTTTCATACCGGATACTCGCTTAATTGTATCTTTTACTGGTACCCCTGCAATCACTGCTTGATTTTTTTCAAGTGCTTGATAAACTGAGCTTAAAATAGCCGGTGTGACAAAGGGGCGCGCACCATCATGTACCAATACATAGTGGGCCTCATCTTTTATATGGTTTAGTCCTTTAAAAACACTATCTTGACGTTCTTTTCCGCCTGAAACAATTTCCACGTTTCGTTGTTCAGGCAAATATTTTTGAACAATTTGTTGCATGACTTCTAGCTCTTCTTCTTGTGCGACTAAGACAATATTTTGGCAATAGACATCTGCTAAAAAGGTTTCCATACAGTGAATGATGACTGGTTTTCCCATAAGTTCTAATAAAATTTTATTTTTCGTAGAAAACATTCTCTTTCCTTGACCAGCAGCTAATAAAATTAGCTCATACCCCATTCATACCCCCTACTTTCCCAGTAGTTTACTCTTTCTTTTTCCCAGCTTCAGATTCTTTAATCCCTTTTTGTGCATGTGCTGGTTTAGCAAAAATCATTCGTCCTGCTGCCGTTTGCAAAGCACTCGTTACGACAACGGTTAGTTCTTTGTTCATATAATACTGTCCATCTTCCACTACAATCATTGTTCCGTCGTCAAGATAGGCCACTCCTTGCTGACGCTCTGTTCCAGACTTCACCACCGTAACATGCATTGTTTCACCTGGAATAACTACTGGTTTTACTGCATTGGCCAACGCATTGATATTTAATACGGGAACATTTTGAAATTCGCATACTTTATTGAGATTAAAATCATTCGTCACAACAATCCCATCAAGCAACTTTGCTAACTTAATCAGCTTACTATCCACTTCTGTGATTTCTTCAAAATCGCCTTCGTACATCTCTACAGATATATTTTCCTCTTTTTGTAACGCATTCAGGATATCCAAGCCTCTACGTCCACGTACCCGCTTTAAGCTATCTCCAGAATCAGCAATGTACTGCAATTCGTACAAAACAAAATTAGGAATCAGCAACGTGCCTTCTAAGAAACCTGTTTTGGCAATGTCATAAATGCGACCATCAATAATCACACTTGTATCTAATACTTTATATTTACGAAAGTTATCTGTTACCTTGCGCTCTAAAACTTCTCCACTACTTTTTTTCGTACGATTCCCAATAAATTTTTTCCAATCTTCCATACGGGTTGTTCCCATGCGAAAACCGAGATACCCAAAAATAATCATTAAAAATACAGGAATAATGGTATCCAATAATGGCCAACGCAAATTATAAAACGGAATCGACAAAAGCGCACCTAAAACAAGTCCAATAATCGTTCCGACACTTCCGAAAAATAGGAACATCGGACTTTTTTCATTTAAATACTTTTCAACCTTTTGACGCAAACGGACAATGTACCTACCCATCATTTTTGATAAAAAGTAAAAAACCATGCCACCAAGTATCCCATCAACTAAATAATTATTTACCCAGTGAATGTGCCCCACATCTAATAATTGCCAAACTCCTGGCATGATGGTAATACCTAGACTGATTCCGACTACTGTAAAAAAAATTGTAATTATTCGTTTCTCCATAGTTGCCACCCCTTTCTTTCATTAACGAAATATTTTTCTGAGTGCTTCTCCAATTGTTGACACGCCAACAATCTCAATTCCACTTGGTGCATGCCAACCAGATAAATTGTTTTTTGGCAAATATATCCGCTTGAAGCCTAACTTTTGGGCTTCCATCACCCTTTGCTCAATCCGGTTCACTCGTCGTATCTCTCCGGTCAACCCAATTTCTCCTACAAAACATTCTTGTGGTGAAGTTCCCTTTTCTTTGTAGCTTGAGGCCAGAGAAATTGCCAAAGCCAAGTCAATTGCTGGCTCGTCCAGTTTGACTCCACCAGCAGCTTTTAAATAGGCGTCCTGATTTTGAAGTAATAAACCTGCGCGTTTTTCTAGAACCGCCATAATGAGTGCAACCCGGTGATTATCTAGCCCTGTAGAAGTTCGCTTAGCATTTCCAAACATTGTCGGCGTAACCAACGCTTGAATCTCCACAAGAATTGGTCTTGTCCCTTCCATTGAGGCAACAATTGCCGAACCCGTCGCACCTTCAATGCGCTCTTCAAGAAAAGCTTCAGAAGGATTTTTAACCTCAACTAGTCCCTGCTCTCTCATCTCAAAGATTCCAATCTCATTGGTCGAGCCAAATCGATTTTTCACCGCACGTAAGATCCGAAAGGTGTGATGACGATCGCCTTCAAAATAAAGTACCGTATCCACCATGTGTTCGAGCATACGTGGTCCAGCTAACGCCCCTTCTTTTGTAACATGCCCTACGATAAAAATCGCGATTTGGTTCATCTTAGCTATCTGCATCAATTCGGCCGTTGTTTCCCTCACTTGACTCACACTGCCAGCTGCACTTGTAATTTCAGGTTGCATCATGGTTTGAATCGAATCAATAATCACGTAATCTGGTCGTAACTCCTCAATAGTTTGACGAATAGCACTCATGTCTGTTTCTGCGTATACAAAAAAATCATTTCCTTGCATACTTAAACGTTCTGCACGCATCTTGATTTGCTCCGTACTTTCTTCACCCGAAACATACAAAACCGTTCCATCGGTTTGATTTAGTTGTTGCGAAACTTGTAGTAGCAACGTGGATTTTCCAATGCCTGGATCTCCCCCAATCAAAACAAGGGATCCTGGAACAACGCCACCACCGAGCACGCGATTTAATTCATCCAATTGCGTCTTAACACGTGGCTCTTTTTGAGACTTTACTTCATTTAATTTTGTAGGCGAAGTGCGCTTGCCTGTTATGTCTACTCGACTGTGTCGATCTGGTTGTGTTTGGATTTTTTCTTCTACAATTTGGTTCCAAGCACCACAGTTGGGACAACGCCCCAAATATTTAGGAGAGACATACCCACATGCTTGACAAACAAACTGTGTTTTCGCTTTTTTAGCCATGCACTTTCTCCTTTAGTTTATTAGTAATAGTTTACCACAATAATTAGAAAATCTGTTGAATAAAAAACAAAGACTTTCTTAAAAAACGGAATTTTTTCCTTTTAAAATAGTTGGATTTGGTGCATCTTCTTTTTTAATAAAATACGGAAAAAAAAGAAATCTTTGTCAGTTGATTTCTTTGCCTACACTTATTTTCCTGATGAACCAAAACCACCTGTTCGTTTTTTACCCGAAACATCCTGATCTGATTTTAAAAATGAATGAAAAATCCCTTGGCCAATTCTATCTCCTTTTTTTATCACCTTGTCTTTTAATCCAAAATTGATAAACTGAAACATGATATGTCCCTCGTTATCAGGATTTCCATAATAATCTGCATCAATAATGCCCACTCCGTTTGCCATTAGCAAAAATTGTTTTAAGGGATTGCTTGAGCGATTACACAATTCGAGATACTCATCCTCTTGCATATAGGCCTTAACTCCAGTTGGGACAAGCGTTGGTTTAACCGATTTTTCATCTATTTGTTCTAATTGGCTCGTTTCTTTTTTTAAAGCTGCTTTTAAGACCGTTGCCACCCCGTTTTTCCAAATACTTGGTACAACCGTTTCTGCTGCTGCTTCAAAATCATATCCTGCAGCATGCTCAGTTGCTCTTTGTGGTAAAGTTATATTTTCAAAATTCGTTACCTTTTCAAATCCTCGTTTGCGTGTCATTTGCTTGCTCCTTTTCCATTTGCTTGCTTCTTTTTATTTTACATGAAAAATATGAATCAATAAATATCTATCTGCGATTTTTATTGATTATTTAGTTGTAACAAAATAAAACGCTCCGGAATTGGATTCTTTCCGAAACGTTTTTTAAGAGCCAGCACACTCATCTATTCAACTTCTTCGTCACTCTCAGTAAATTCATCTACTTGAACCTGAGTCAACTTGCGACAAGCCTTTTTACCCAAGGTAATTGGCACATGCTCAATTTTAACGTCGCTATATTCTAAACCAAACCATCTGGCCGGAGAGACCGTGATTTTTTTTATCGCTAATTTTGCTTGCATCACCAATCTGTCCATCACTTTTAGCCCTTTCACACGTGAGAGCTCTTCACGAATCAAAACAAAACAGAAGTCTCCCACTTGTCGATTGGGTGTTGTGGAGTAGCGTTGTGGTTGTTTGGGTAATTTGCCTTCTTCCATTAACTCTGTTACGATTTGTCGCAAAAAGACATTCACTTCTTGCTCCACCTTAAAACCTAAATGAAGCTGAACATTCACAATATAGTTTGTCCCCATCATGTCTACATAATACTCTCTGGTATATGGCTCATCTGTTACAAGGACATTCACAAACCAGTATACTTTCGCCCTTTTAGGACGTTTATCTAAAATTGAGTACATGATTTCTTTTCCGATACGGTGACCTTTTAGATTACTAGTTAGAAAGACAATGTTCGTTTGGTAAACAGGGATAGATTCGTCCTTGGTCAATCGATTGAGTTGCCCCATATAATCATATAACGAAACCCGTTCGGTAAATTGTTCAGTGATTTTACTGCCGCGCTCCCAAATTAGCATGATACCAAAGATAAATAGTGCGATCAAAACTGCGACATATCCGCCATGGAAAAGTTTCGCCAAGTTTGAAACGAAAAAGGCAATTTCAATTGGACCAAAGAAGAGTAACATCAAATAAGGGATAAACTTGGCAGTGGACCGATTGTATCTGAAATAGAAAAATAACAAGGTAGTTGTCATCATCATCGTAACCGTAATCGCAAGGCCATATGCTGATTCCATATGTGCACTCGTTCTAAAGTACAGCACAATTCCCATGCTACCTAACATCAAAATAGTGTTAACAACGGGAATGTACAACTGACCTTTGACTTTGCTTGGATAATAAATGCGCAATCTTGGTAACAGTTTCAACTTAATCGCTTCTGAAACCAGTGTATATGAACCAGAAATTAATGCTTGTGACGCAATTATTGCAGCAATGGTTGCAAAAATTACACTAAATAAACTAATACTTTTAGGAATAATTTGGAAAAATGGATTCAAATGCTCCATGTTTTGATAAACAGTTTGGTTTCTAACACTGATAATCCAAGCGGCTTGACCAAAGTAATTGAGTAATAAACAGACTTTAACATACGCCCAACTGATACGAATGTTTTTTCGACCCACATGCCCTAGATCTGCATACAAATCTTCAGCCCCAGTCGTAGCCAATAAAATACTGCCTAAAATCAACAGCCCCTTCTTATTGTCATCACTAAACAATGTATGAATCGCATAATACGGATTCAACGCTCTCAGTATACTAAGATCCCCGCTTAAGCGATAAATCCCCATTGCGGCAATAAAAGTAAACCAGCCCAACATAATTGGACCAAAGGCTTTCCCAATCAGCGTTGTACCAAAACGTTGAATTGAAAACAGAATTAGCATGATAAAAAGAGCAATCACAATAATCACATTTTGATTATAACCAAAGTGATCAAAAAATAAAGGAATCCCTTGTAGCCCCTCGACCGCTGATGTAATCGTCATCGCAGGCGTGAGCATACTATCTGCTAGCAGTGCAGCTCCACCGATCATAGCTGGATAAATGAGGTACTTACTAATTTTGCGCACCAGAGTGTAGAGTGAGAAAATTCCGCCCTCACCATGGTTGTCTGCTCGAAGCGCAAAGGTAACATATTTAATTGTCGTAAGCAATGTCAGAACCCAAAATACTAACGAGACTGAGCCCAAGATAAAATCTTCGGAAACATAAGCTAACCCACCGTTTCCTTCAATAATTGCTTTCATTACATATAGTGGACTCGTTCCGATATCTCCAAAAACAACTCCCATCGCAATGAGCAAGCCACCAATTTTCACTTTTCCAACATGGTGATCTTGATTACTTTTTTTCACTTTTCTCTTCCTTTCGCTCATAAAAAGCCTATGTATTTTCTTAGATTTATTTTCATTACGAATGAACCTGCTTATTAAAGAAAAAGAACAGCTTAGTTTCTTGCATTTTTTTAAGCAGAAATTTGCTCTTTTTTATCACATAAAAGAGCAATAAAAAGCACAATCAAATTCTAACAGAGTAATTATATTCCTTTCGTTAGAAATGTCAATGCACTCTATTAATAAAAATTTCATGATAATTCACATAATTATTTCACCAACATTTTCTTATGACATCTTTATGACAGATTGAAACAAAGGAATTTCTTTTTTATTTTTAATCTTTTTTTAATCTTGCTATTCTGCTATACTTTTGTTAATCCGCTAAAAATTTTAGCAATAATGAAAGAGAGGCTAGAAAAATAATGAAAGAAGTGTACAATTTTTCTGCTGGACCAGCAGTATTACCAAAACCTGTTTTAAAAAAAGCACAACAAGAGTTATTAAACTACCATGATAGTGGTATGTCCGTGATGGAGCTGAGCCATCGTTCCTCCTTATTCGAAGAAATTATTGAAAATTCTGAACAGCTTTTACGTCAATTAATGGGAATCCCTAGCAATTATCGTGTTCTTTTTTTACAGGGTGGGGCAAGCTTACAATTTTCCATGATTCCGCTCAACTTAGCAAAAAACAAAACAGCATGTTACATCAATACTGGATCCTGGTCTAAAAAAGCCATCTCCGAAGCAAAAAAAATAGCCGGAGTTACAGTAAAAACTATAGCAAGCAGTGAAGAGCAGCACTTTAACTGTATTCCTGCTTTAGATCAAATAGAAATTCCCAAAGACGCTGCTTACGTCCATATCACAACGAATAATACTATTGAGGGAACTGTTTATACTAAGCTACCTCAAACTGGAAGTGTACCACTGATTGCAGATATGTCTTCTGACATTTTATCCAAACAGTACAATATCAATGATTTTGGCATGATTTATGCAGGAGCTCAAAAAAATATTGGGCCTGCCGGTTTGACCGTTGTCATCATTCGAGATGATTTGCTCAATCAAGAAGCTGCTTTAAGCTCGATGCTAGACTACAAAATCCAGGCCGAAAGCCACTCTCTATATAATACTCCTCCGACTTTTGCCATTTATATTGCACAACTAGTCTTTGAATGGCTCACCGAATTAGGGGGGATTGCAGCGATTGAAAAACAAAATAAAGAAAAAGCAGCCAAACTTTACGCCGCAATTGACAACTCAAAACTATTTTGTTCGCCTGTTGAGCCAAATGATCGTTCTATTATGAATATTCCTTTTGTAACCAACAATCAAGAACTTGACAAAAAATTCATTGCGGATGCAACAAAGATTGGGTTTGAAAATCTTAAAGGTCATCGTTCTGTTGGTGGTATGCGTGCTAGCCTTTATAATGCTTTCCCTGAGCAAGGGGTAGCTGCACTAATTGACTTTATGCATAATTTCGAAGCAAAACATTTAGGAGGTCAAAGTATATGAGCTATGATATTCAAACATTTAATGCCATTGCAAAAGAAGGGCTGGCTCGTTTACCCGAGGACTGTTATACGCTAAATCAAACGCAGCATCCCGATGCGATTCTTTTAAGAAGTCAAAAACTACACGATACCAAATTTTCTAAAAGCATTAAGGGAATTGCTCGCGCAGGTGCTGGAACAAACAATATTCCCGTTGATCGTTGTACAAAAGAAGGCATCGTAGTTTTTAATACACCTGGTGCAAATGCAAATGCCGTAAAAGAGTTAGTTTTAGCAAACTTATTTCTGGCTGTCCGTCCGATTCTTTCTGGCGCCAACTGGGTTCAGACACTTTCTGGTCCTAATACTGAAGAGCAAGCAGAGGCTCATAAAAAACAATTCGCAGGAACTGAGCTCGAAGGGAAAAAGCTAGGCGTGATTGGATTAGGTGCGATTGGGGCGATGGTCGCAAACGATGCCTACCGTTTGGGAATGGATGTTGTAGGCTATGATCCTTTTGTCTCAGTAGATACGGCTTGGAGCATCTCTCGTCATGTTCACAGAGCGTTAAACATTGAAGAGGTCTTAAGCTCAGCTGATTTTATCACGATTCATGTGCCTTTAACCGAAAAAACCAAACATCTAATTGGCAAAAAAGAATTAAGCTTGCTGCAATCTCATGCCGTCTTACTGAACTTCGCCCGTGGGGAACTCGTTGATGCCCAAGCACTACTTGAAATATTGGAACAAGATGGCTTCCAAAAATATGTCACCGATTTTGCAGATGAAAAACTATTGCATCACGAAAAAATCTTAGTGCTCCCTCATTTAGGTGCCTCCACACAAGAAGCTGAAACAAATTGTGCCATCATGGCCGCTACAACGCTGGCGAACTTTCTAGAAACTGGGAACATCCGTCACAGTGTGAATTTCCCAACTGTTGAGATATCTTTCCACTCTCCTTTTCGCTTAGCTATTGTCCACCAAAATGTCCCGAATATGTTGGGGGCTATTTCTACAGTGGTTGCTGAGTTAGGGTATAATATAGATAACCTGATCAATCGTAGCCGTGAAGAAATTGCTTACACCTTGGTAGACTTAACTGTAACCAACGAACAAGCAAAACATGCTGAAAAGAAAATCCAACAGCTCGAACACATCCTTTCTACTCGTCTGATTCAAAATTTAACTTAAAAAGGAGCACAGCATATGGTACAAATTAGACCTTTCAAGGGCATTCGTCCAGAGGAAAAATTGGTAGAAAAAATAGCCTCTCTTCCTTATGATGTCTTAGACTCAAATGAAGCAAGAGCACTCGGAGAAAAAAATCCATATTCCTACTTGCACATTGACAAAGCAGAAATTGATTTGCCAGAAACTCGATCACCCTATGATTGCACGGTGTACGAACAAGCTCGAAAAAACTTAGCAGCGTTCCAAAAAAAGCACTGGCTAAAAAAAGAAGACCAGCCTGTTCTTTATCTTTATGAGTTAACAATGTCTGGCCATGTACAAACGGGGATTGTTTGTTGCACTTCGATTGAAGAGTATCTTGAGGGGCAAATCAAAAAACATGAATATACTCGCCCTGAAAAGGAACAAGACAGAATTAACCATAGTGATGTTTGTGATGCCAATACAAGTCCTATCTTTCTTACTTACCGGGCGCAAGACGCAATTGATGAACTCATCTGTAAATGGAAAGATCAATTTTCTCCCATTTACAATTTTACTAGCTTTCACAATGTCACCCACCGTGTTTGGCTAGTTGATCAAACAGAGACTATTACCCAGCTCGAACGTTTATTCCGTAATGTCCCAGCGCTTTATATTGCAGATGGTCATCACCGGACAGAATCTGCAGTCAAAGTCGGCCAAAAAAGACAAGCACAGTTTCCCGATGCTCCGTCTGACGCTGAATTCAATGTGTTCTTATCTGTCCTCTTCCCAAAAGAGCAATTAAAAATTTTGGACTATAATCGAGTGTTAAACGTTCCAATTCCGCCAAATTTTCTTCAGCAATTAGAACAACATTTTTTCCTAAAGAAGGTCAAAAAAGCGGAAGCCAAACCACAAACTAAGCACGATTTTGCGCTTTATTTGAATCATCAGTGGTATCGATTAACAGCAAAACACCCAACCAGCTCAAAAGACATAATTGATCAGCTAGATGTGACCATTTTACAGAAAGAGGTATTTGAACGTTTCTTTGACATTCAGGATATCCGTACCGACAAACGCATCGATTTTGTTGGAGGAATTCGCGGATTAGATGAGTTAGAGCGTTTGGTAGACAATCAAACCTTTACGCTTGCATTTGCTTTATTTCCAACAACTATGGATGATTTGCTAAATGTCGCAGATCACGGACTCATCATGCCTCCAAAGTCAACATGGTTTGAACCTAAGCTACTAAGTGGGCTATTTGTCCACGATTTTGAAACAAAATAACTATTTTTAAGCGTATCTTTACTATAAATAAGTAAAGATACGACTTTTTCTTTAGAGAAACTTGATGAAAAAAGTTTTTTCCGCTATGATAAACCCAAATATATGAATACTTATTAACGAAACGGGGAATTTTCATGCGCCAAAATTTAAAAAATGCGCAACGCATTGTGATTAAAATTGGGACTAGTTCCCTAATCTATCCAAATGGAAAAGTAAATTTACACGCTATTGACCAGCTTGCATTTGTCCTAAGTGACTTGAAAAATCAAGGAAAAGAAATTGTATTGGTTTCTTCTGGAGCAATTGGCGTTGGGATGAATACTTTAAAGTTGGACAAACGACCCGTTTCAATTCCCGAACAGCAAGCAGTTGCAGCAATTGGGCAACTTGAACTCATGAATATTTATACTCAACGATTTCATCTGTACAATCAAACCATTGGCCAACTGCTGCTGACGCGAGACGTCGTTGAATACCCTAAAAGCCGAACAAATGTAAAGAACACGCTTGAACAACTGATTAAAATGAATTGTATCCCAATTGTGAATGAGAATGATACCGTTGCAGTTGATGAGTTAGATCATCAAACCAAATTTGGGGATAATGATCAACTTTCAGCACTAGTCACCCAACTGTGCCATGCTGATTTACTTATCATGCTATCAGATATTGACGGTTTCTACTCTGATAATCCTGTTAAAAACCCTCAGGCGCAGTTATTTTCAGAAATCCATGAGATCACGCCAGCTAGCTACGAATGCTCAAAAGGGACGGGAACTAAATTTGGAACAGGTGGCATGCAAAGCAAATTAAAAGCTGCGGAAAAGCTACTAGCGAACAACAAGCAAATGGTGTTAGCCAATGGGAACAATCCACTCATTATCTTTGAAATTTTATCTGGAAAAGCGATTGGAACACTCTTTGTAAATCAAGCACAGAGACTATAAAAAGGAGGATTTTCTATGGAACTATCTACTCTTGGCCAGCAGGCACAAAAGGCGTCTTACGCACTTGCCCAAGCAAGTACTTCTGAAAAAAATCAGCTACTACATGAAATGGCATGTGAAGTTGTCACTCAAACCTCTTTGATTCTTGCAGCCAATCAAAAAGATTTGACCACTGCCCAAAAAAGTGGAATGAGCCCAACAATGTTGGACCGGTTGACCCTAACTACAGAAAGAATCAAAGAAATGGCAAACGGAATCGAACAAATCGCCTCTCTTCAAGATCCAATCGGTACTGTCGATAAAATGTGGAAAAATGAACAAGAGCTTCTAATTGGAAAGCAGCGTGTACCTCTTGGCGTGGTAGGCATTATCTACGAGTCCAGGCCCAACGTGACGACTGATGCCGCTTGTCTGTGCTTCAAAGCGGGAAATGCCGTGATTCTAAAAGGTGGGAAAGAAGCCTTTTATTCGAATCAAGCACTCGTCTTGGTGCTTAAAAAAGTTCTTGAACGCTCTTCTTTCTCTCCTGACCTCATTCAATTTGTTGAAGACACTTCTAGGGAAACAACCAAAGCGTTGATGTGTTTAAACGACTATCTTGACGTCTTGATTCCTCGTGGAGGTGCTGGCCTAATCAAAGCCGTTGTCGAACAAGCAACCGTTCCAGTAATTGAAACTGGTACCGGAAACTGCCATATCTATGTCGACAAAGATGCGCAAATGGAGATGGCTCGTGATATCCTGATTAACGCAAAATGCCAACGCCCTTCTGTTTGTAACGCTGCCGAAACTTTATTAATTCATAAAGAAGTCGCTGCGGATTTTTTACCGATTTTCGAAGAAGCACTGGCTGAATATCAAGTAGAGATTCGTGCAGATGAAACAGCCTTAACTTACTTAAAACATGCTTTACCTGCGACTGAATTAGATTTTAAGCTAGAGTTTTTAGATTACACATTAGCAATAAAAGTGGTAAACTCAATAGATGAGGCGATGCAACACATCCAACGCTACGGCACCAAACATTCTGAGGCCATTATTAGTGATAACTATTTTGCCACTCAATTGTTTTTACAACAAGTGGATGCCGCTGCCGTCTATGCCAATGCTTCAACTCGTTTCACAGATGGCTTTATGTTTGGCTTTGGAGCAGAAATCGGCATTAGTACTCAAAAGCTCCATGCACGTGGTCCAATGGGACTAGAGGCTCTTACCTCGACCAAATATATTATATACGGAAATGGGCAAATCAGACCCTAAGCGTATCAAAGAATGGGAGTGCAAATCATTTTGTTAAGAAAAAGAGACGGGCATACACATACTGAATACTGCCCACATGGTACAGTTGATGATGTAGAGTTATTGATTCAAAAAGCAATTTCCCTAGGTTTTCAAGAATACAGTATTACCGAGCATGCCCCTCTACCTAAAAGCATTTATTCAGAAGGTGCAGGACCTGCTGAAATCTTTACTACCGGTGGTATGGCGTTCAATGATGTGGACCATTATCTAAATAAGATGGCTCGTTTGAAGCAAAAATACAAGAGCGATCTTTGTTTACATATTGGCTTTGAAGTCGATTATTTTGATACTCATCTTGATTGGACTAAAGATTTTTTAAACGAATACGGTCCAAAAACAGATGATGGGATTCTTTCCGTTCATTTTCTTCCTGGAATAGATGGTTTGCGTGGTATCGATTTTTCTGCTGAGGATTACAGTGAAGGTATTGTACGCTATTATCAGTCGTTTCAAAAAGCACAGGAAGCTTATTATGACATGGTTTTACGCTCCTTAGAAGCTGATTTAGGCCCTTTCAAACCGACGCGTCTAGGACATATTTCTTTGTGTCAAAAATTTCAAGATTTTTTCCAAGAAGAGAGTTCATTTTCACCTACATCTCAAAAAATTATAGAGGAAATTTTGCTAAAAGTTGCAGAAAAACAGTATAGTTTAGACTTAAATACAGCAGGTCTATACAAAGAATTTTGTAATGACATTTATCCTCCAGCCGAATTAGTAAAAAAAGCACGTTCCTTAAATATTCCTCTAGTCTATGGATCTGACTCGCATGATTTAGCAGATATCGGAAGAGGTTATACAAAAATTGAACAGTGGATTTAACCCAAGGTTAAGTTCACTGCTTTTCATTTACATTTTTGTGCTATTATTATAGTAAGTTTTAAAAAAAGAGAGGTCTCAGTCATGATACAACGAATAACACGTTTTCTTAAGCGGGAAAAAATTTATATGGGTGCTGCATTTTTCATCCCCATTGTCTTGATGTTTGCTATTTATCTTAGCATCGGAATTTATTGGGGCAGCGATCGTAGTATTTTAGCCAGCGATGCATTTGCACAATTCTCTAATTTTCACGCCAGTTTCAATAATGTTTTACATGGAAAGCAAAGTATTTTTTATACTTGGAATGCCGCTTTAGGTTTGAACTATTTTTCTTTGATGGCTTATTATTTAGGTGGGTTATTCACGCCACTGGTATTCTTTTTCCCAAACAGTGCCATTCCAGATGCATTGTACGTCTTAACTCTACTTAAAATCGGCGTAGCAAGCCTAGCTTTTTGGTTTTATGCCAAAGAGACGTTCAAGATTCCAAAATGGACTCAGGTCTCACTAGCCATTTCTTATTCTTTGATGTCCTTTATTACTGCTCATTCTGAATTAATCATGTGGTTGGATGCTTTTATTTATTTGCCTTTAATTATTTTAGGGATTAATCGTCTAATGGACAAGAAAAAGCCAATCTGTTTATTTGTTTCCTATTTGCTATTATTTATTTCTAATTTCTACATGGCTTTTATGATTGGTGTTTTTTCATTCTTATACTTTTTGGCTCGAACTTTTACAAACTGGACAAGATACAAAAAAGATATTTTGCCTTACTTCATTACTTCCATTCTTGCAGGTATTTCTTCGATGGTTATGATTTTGCCGACACTGATGGATTTGCGTTCAAACGGAGAAGCACTGACTCAAATTGTACGCTTTAAAACAGAAGCTACGGGATTTTGGGATGTGGTTATAAAAAATATGATTGGCGTTTTCGATACAACGAAATACGGCTCCATTCCTTTTATTTATGCCGGACTTTTCCCACTAGTTTTTTGCATTTACTTTTTCGTAACGAAAAAAATTGCGCTGAAAGAAAAAGTAGCTTATGGCTGTATTTTGCTCTTTGTCTTTATTAGTTTTTATATTGAGCCTTTGAATCTACTTTGGCAAGGAATGCATGCTCCAAATATGTTTTTATTCCGTTTTAGTTTTACATTCTCATTCTTAGTGATTATGCTAGCAGGCTATGGATTTGAAAAGTATCGCCCAACAGATGAAGGGTATTTAGTCGGTATTATCATTTTGCTTGCTGCTTTGTTTACGCTTGCGAAAGGATTCATTCAAGATGGAAAATATGCCTATGTAACAGACAACTCTTTTTATTTCACACTGTTATTCTTAGCCTTTTATTTACTCACCATTGTGTTGTACCAACGGCAGCAGATTCCACTCAAACGCTTAGCAATGGTCCTTTTGTTACTAATGGGTGCTGAGGCGACCCTTAATACCAACAGCATGATTCATGGTATTTTGTCTGATTGGAATTATGCTTCACGCAGTCTTTACTCTGCTCCTTATAAAGAGTATCAGGATGCAGTTTCTCAAACACAGAAGAAAGACACGAGTGAATTTTATCGAATGGAGACGCTTGACCCAATCTCGCCTAATGACAGTATTAACTATGGGTTTAGCGGTATCTCACTCTTTTCATCCATTCGTAATCGAAACTCTTCTTCGTTGTTAAATGATTTAGGCTATCGTTCAAAAGGAACCAATCTAAATTTGCGCTATCAAAATAATACCTTACTGATGGACTCCTTGTTTGGCATCAAATATAATTTGTCCAAAATAGATCCATTGAAATACGGGTACTACCAAAGTTATAGTAATACGCAATATAAAATGTATGAAAATACAAATGCTGCTGCTCTGGGTACACTAACAGATACGAATATTTACAAAACAAAGTTACCCAAAACAGATAACCTTGGTTCACAAACCAATTTATTTAATCGACTCTCGGATAGTTCGTTTACCTATTTTTCTTTTGTTAAACCAACCTTGGTCAATTCAGCCAACACGACGATTACACATCCAACAAGCAATACCGTCCAGTATGCTGAACAACAAAAAAATGTAGCTAAGACTTTATCCTGGAGCGTTGTCGTGCCTGCTGGTAAACAAGCCTATATGAGTCTGTTTACCTCTAATTACAACCAGTTGGAAAGTTCGTCTGCAACCATAACCGTAAATGGACAAAGTGTGAAAACCCAAATTAATATTACGGGTCAATATTATAATCTGGGTTACTATGCGGCAGATACTGTGGTTAATTTTTCCATCACTTTTTATGGTTCTACAGCAGTTAGCTTCGTTGATCCTCCGGTTGTCTTAATGGATGTTGCCAACTATCAAGCTGCTGCTGAAAAAATTCAAAACAAGCGTGTTGCATTTAAAACAAGTGGACGTAAAGCAACCGCAACTGTTACTGTAAAGAAAAATCAATCGGTTCTCTTTACAACCATCCCGTATGACAAGGGCTGGAGTGCTTACGTTGATGGAAAAAAAGTGGCAATTAAATCCTTTAAAGAAGCATTTATTACCATTCCTGTTTCACCCGGTAAACATAAGATTGAACTACGGTTCTTACCAAATGGCTTCAAACTTGGGACTATCGGTTTTATTTTGGGTATCTGTCTCTTTAGCTTCTACGTATACTACCTAAATAAAAAAAAGGAGGCTACTCTAAGCTAACTTCGAGCAACATCCTTTAAAAAAGTTAAAAAATTTAGCGTGTAATCTAAAAGCAGCCTTTTGCTTTTGGGTTACACGTTTTTTTCTTGGCTACAAATTGTTCAGATATTCAAGTTCTGAGTTTCACAGTAATCTCCTTTACCACCAACGTAGACATTTTTTATTTTTTTCTGACCATCCGTTGCGACTTTCACCAGTATCTCAGAAGGTGAGTTTAAAGATTCTCCTTGTTCAAATACATAGAGTTCTCGCTGCGCATACCCCTTTTCATAAAGATAACATGCTAGTGCGGCATTCGACGTTCCAGTCGCTGCTTCTTCATTAATCTCGTATAACGGAGCAAAGTTTCTACAGGACATGTGTGCCTCTTTAAAAGTAAATAGATGCATTCCTATCACGTTGTATTTTTTACTAACCGCTTTGATTGCTTCAAAATTAGGCTGCAAAGTCCGCAATTGCTCTTCACTTTTTATAGGAACTAAGATATCTTTGAGCCCCGTAGAGACAATTTGAATAGGATACTTAGAATCTATCGCTTGGCTATCAAAACAATGGATAAGCTCGTTCAACATGAGTACATCATAGAATGCTGGTTTGTTTTGCTCCATAAATATGACGTCATCTTCCACTTTAATTTCAAGAATTCCACTGTTTGTTTCAATCGTATAGTGATCTTTGTAAAGTTGGTTGAGCTGCCTCAATATCGAAAAAGTAGCAATTGTCGCATGTCCACATAAAGCGACTTCTTCTTTTGGTGTGAAATATGCTAATTGATAATCTGCCCGTTCAGATTTTGATAAAAATGCTGTTTCAGAATAGCCTAATTGTTGCGCAATTGCTAATTTTTGTGCATTGCTCAATTTTTGCTCCATTAGCACCACGCCTGCTTTGTTCCCACCTTTATGATTTTTACTAAAGGCTCTTGCAACATAAACGGTGATTTTCATCAGACACCTGCTTTCCCTATACTATTGTTCAACACAGGATTCATTCTCGCGAACTGAACTTTTGCTTGAACGTAAAACAAAAGACAAATTCGTCATGATTGGATCTTTCAGAACATAATTTGTCTTTTGTCAAAGTATTCTACAATGAAGAACACCTTTTTATTAAAAAAATAATTGTCTAATCCTCATATATTTGGCGTGTAAAGCCTTCTCCTATAACATGTTGTACTTCATTTACAATCACAAAAGCATACTCATCAAACTCATTAATGATCTTGTATACCTCTAATAACTGTTGATTGCTCACAACAATATATAAAATCGTTTTATCCGCCCCTTGATAATAGCCGTAGCCTGGAACGACGGTGATACCACGATCTAATTCTCTCGTTACTTTACTAGCAATTTCTTCATGTTTGTCAGAAATAATCGTGATTGCTTTTTTAGGGTTGGAACCTTCTAGGATAAAGTTTAAAATAAATGTTGACACAGATAAAGAAACTATCGTAAACAACATATTTTCTAATCCAATCATAAAAATGGAAGGCACCACAACCAAAATATCAAAGAAAAGCAATGCATAACTAGTATTCCAACCAAAATATTTATTCATCAACTTAGCAAGAATAGCACTACCTGCTGTTGTTCCCCCAGCTCGCATGATAACACCCATACCTAAGCCCATTAGAAATCCTGCACTAATTGCTGCGATAATGGTTTGATTGGTATGAAAAGCCCATGTACTTGTGATTTTTAAAAAGAATGACATTCCAAAAACTGAGACCAATGTATAGTAAATGGTGTCCTTCCCTAAAAACTTGTATCCAATCACTAATAAAACCGAATTAAACAAAATATTGGTTAAGGCTGGTGACCACGAGAATCCATAATACAGCAGCATCGTTAACCCTGTAACGCCACCTTCTCCTAAATTGTTGCTAATCGAAAACACGTTAATCGATATGGCAAAAATAAATGATCCCAACAAAATTTTTACTACGTTGTAAAAAATTTTTTTATTCACAAATACATACTCCTTCCCCGATGATGATGAATTTTTGTATACCTCACACATCATACAACGAGAAGAAAAATACTACAACCCGAAACAAAAAAATTATTTACATTCTTCCAAATACTCTTGGTGTTGCCTTTGCCAATACGCTCGTTCTTCTGAGGTGATGTCACGCAAAATTTTACATGGATTTCCAGCAGCAACAACGTTACTAGGGATATTTTTTGTCACCACTGCTCCCGAACCTACTACCACATTATCGCCAATGCTAACACCAGGATTTACCGTAACATTTGCACCAAACCAGACATTGTTGCCAATATGAATTGCCTTTGCGAGTTCGACATCACTATTTCTAACTGCTGCATCAATTGGATGAGTCGCTGTACATAGCGTTGCTCTTGGGCCAAACATCACATTGTCGCCAATTGTGATTGATGCAACATCCAACATAATGCAATCGAAATTGGCATAAAAGTTGTCACCAACCGTGATATTTTCTCCGTAATCACAGTGAAAAGGCGGCTCCACATAGACAGCTTTTTTGTGTCCTCCAAATAGTTGTTTAACTAAAGTAGCCCGCTTTTCATATTCATCTTCGTGAGTCTGATTAATTTCTCTCACTAACTTCCGGGCATTTTTTCGTATGCTTACAAGCTCTGCATCTCCAGGATTATACAGTCCCTCTGCTAACATTTTTTCTTTTTCACTTCTCACTATAAAGTCCTCCTTCATGGGTTTTAATTAGTAAATAAATAGGCCTAAAACAAATAAAACAGAAAAAACAGAGACCGTCAAAATTAAGTTTTTGATTGCAAGTGGGAATGTTTCTAATTTGATTTGCCTTTGTGAATATTGTTTTGTATTTCTCCAAATAATAGGCGCAATCACCCATAAAAATAATAGTAGTCTAGGGACAACCCCTAAAAATACGGAAAAAGTTGTAGTAATAAACGGTAAAATAGCAAGCAATTGAAACAGACGAACCGCTGCTGGTTTTCCCATATAGTAAACCAGTGTAAACCGCTTATTTAGTACATCTTCTTCTAAATCACATGTATTATTAGCAAGCATTAGATTCGCAATCGCGAAAACTGCTGGGAGGGACATGAGAAAAATATTGCCAAAAAAACTGAAACTAAATTGGACTAAATGAGAAACATTTAAATACACACAAATTAACGGAATCAAAAAGCCCATCGTCACACCTGACAATACTTCGCCCACAGGTAAACCTGACAATGGTTTTGGTCCTGAAGAGTAGAAAATCCCAACGCTGAAACTGATTATCCCAAGTATTAAAACAATCCCATTTGTTCTAATGGTTAAATATAGTCCCAATATTGCCGCAATACCTATGAATCCAATGATCATGTTGCGGACAAGTCGTAGGGATAAACCCTCACGCCCGATAATATTTGTTTTCTCCCTATAATCATGTACCTCTGTTGCATGGTGATAATCCATATAGTTATCTAAGATATCCACTGCCATATTAAATAAAAACATCGCAACAAAGAATAAAAACATATTCATAAGCTCAATATGTTTATAATGAAACCACGCATATGCCATCCCTATTACAAAAGGAAAAACACTCGCTGCTTTGGCCTTAAACTCTACTAATTCCGCAAAAATTTTCCAATTCATTTTAATATACACAACTTTCTTATTAAATTTATTCCTTTCCTATTATACTCGATTTTTATAAAAAGTTAATTCATTGACACTTTCTTTATTTTACGCTACATTGTAATTAGTGTAATTATAAATGTAGGAGGCCACTTATGGCGATTCACCCACTTTGGAACAATTATCCAACGATACAAAAACAATTAAATGAAACTCAAAAAGTTATGACCAAAGCTGTTAAAATACGCAATGAAGAAATGACCAGCGCTTTACAATTATTTTTTCAGTCGGGAGGGAAGTTGCTTCGTCCCGCCTATTTTTTACTTTTTTCTTCTTTTGGTTCACTTTCCTCTAGTGAAAAAAGATATAAATTTGCAGCTTCATTAGAAATATTACATGCAGCAACGCTAATCCATGATGACATTATCGATGATTCTCCACTTCGTCGTGATAAACCTTCTATCCAAGCTCTTTATGGAAAAGATATCGCTGTCTACGCAGGAGATTTTTTATTCACAGTTTATTTTCAGTTACTTGCACAAGCAGCAGATGATTTCTCAGTTATTGAGTTAAATGCTTCCAATATGAGAAAGATTTTAGTGGGGGAGCTTGACCAGATGGATTTACAATACAATACTGATATTACCGTAAAACAGTATCTCCGCCATATCAAAGGCAAAACAGCTCAATTATTTCAATTAAGCTGTTATGAAGGAGCGAAGTTTTCAAAGTGTTCTATTTACATCCAACACATTAGTCAACGTATTGGTCATAATATTGGAATGGCTTTTCAGATATTAGATGACATTTTAGATTACTCTTCCAGTGAAGATAGCTTACATAAACCCGTTTTAGAAGATGTTCAATTAGGCAATTATACGTTACCTTTGATTTTAGCGATGCAAGAAAATCGTGCTGTTTTTTTACCTCTACTTGAAAAAAAACAAGCGTTAAATCCAGACGAGCTCCGTACGCTCGTCCAACATATTCACACCTATAACGGTATTGATCTTGCCCAAAAAATAGCCGATCGTTTCACCAACAAAGCTTTGGCGGATATCAAAAAATTACCGCAAACGCCCGAACGAGATATCCTAACAGAAATCACCAAACATCTATTAAATCGTCAAGATTAAAAAGAGCCTGAGATATAACGCAACGTTATGTCTCAGGCTCTTAGTATCCGAATAAGCGGTTAGAGCAAAAATAATTCTTTTAGTAATAAGCTAGAATCAACACAAATTTGAAGAAAACTTCCCCCAGATTCCTGCTCATTTCTTGGAATATGCGACTTTTGTTTTCCCCTCTTTTAATTCTTGTAAAATCATTAAAAATAGGAATTTAAATTGCTTTTTTTTTAGAAAAAGCGTACGCTAAATTCAGTTTTAAAAAGAGAAGAGGACTCATATGTTTAATTTTTTACCTAGTTCAGTACTTCAAATGAGTACTATTTTTTTATCAATTATTATCGAAGCCTTACCTTTTGTCTTATTAGGTTGCCTAATTTCTGGGGCACTGCAAACTTTTCTTACTCCTGCACGTGTCAAAAAGATTTTACCCAAAAATAAATTTCTTTCGATTATTGTAGGGTCGCTCCTTGGATTTTTCTTTCCTTCGTGCGAATGTGGCATTGTCCCTATCGTCAATCAGTTTATGAGAAAAGGGGTACCCACATATACTGCGTTTGCTTTCATGATGACTGCTCCCATTATTAATCCAATTGTGATCTTTTCAACCTTTATTGCTTTTAGCAACTCCTTTCGTTTTGCATTATTACGAATACTCGGTAGTCTATTTGTTTCTTTATTAATTAGTAGCTGGATTGCTTATTTACATAAGGGACCTGTTCTAAAAGAATCTTGGCACGAGCATTCTTTTGATGCTGAACCATCCGTTTCTAAAAAAGAAAAGATGCTCTCTTTCTTTGCGCACTCTATTGATGAGTTTTTCGATACCGGTCGCTATCTCATTTTTGGTTCCATTCTTGCAGCTGCCATGCAAACCTATCTCCCGACTTCTTTTATGCTACAACTAGGATCCACCAAACTCATTAGTATCCTAATTATGTTAGTCCTTGCATTTACACTTTCACTTTGTTCAGAAGCAGATGCCTTTATTGGTTCTTCTTTACTTAGCTTATTTGGGACGGCTCCAGTTGTTGCCTTTTTGGTATTTGGTCCAATGGTTGATATCAAAAATCTGATGATGATGCGTCAATATTTCCAAGGAAAATTCATCTTTAAATTTGTTGTATTTGTTGCCATTGCTGTAACCATTTTTGCCTACTTAGTCTAGAGAAAGGAGACGAACAACGTGATACGATTTCTAATATTAGCTGGTTATTTTGAATTGATGATGTCTCTACAAATATCTGGTAGAATTGATCAGTATATTAATACACACTACCGGTATTTAGTCATTTTGTCTATGGTGCTATCATTAGCTCTAGCATTGATCCAACTCTATCTCTGGACACGCCAAGATGATGTACACCCTCACAAACATACTTGTTGTGATGATCACTGTGAGCATCATCATGGGATGGAGAAAAAAGGGCAAAAAATACTTGTTTACTGCCTACTTACTTTACCGATTATTGTCGGATTACTTTTTCCAACCGTTAGCCTAGATGCTACAATTGTTTCTGCCAAAGGATTCCATTTTCCCATCAGTAAAGAATCGGTTGGAGATCCAGAAGTCAATACCCAATACCTCAAGCCTAACACCAGCATTTATTTCAATCAAAGTGACTACAGCAAACGCATGGATAAAGAGTTAAAACATTACAAAGATGCCTCTACTATTCATATTACAGATACAAATTATTTAAATGTCATGGAATTGATTTACAATTATCCAAGTGAATTCCAAGGAAAACACATTGACTACACCGGGTTTGTTTACAACGATCCAGTTGAAAAAACAAATAAAATTTTTATTTTCCGCTTTGGTGTCATTCACTGTGTAGCTGATTCTGGTGTATTTGGCCTACTCAACTACACTGATTCGACTAGTGCGAGTACTACGCCATTCAAAAATAATGAGTGGGTCAAAGTTTCAGGTGTGATTAGCACCGATTACTATGCGCCTTTTAAGGCAAGTATTCCAACATTAAAAGTTGATGCAATCAAGAAAGTCTCCGCTCCTAAAAATCAATATGTTTACTACAACTTTGATGCATAAATAAAAAGCCTTGAAAATTTTTAATTTTCAAGGCTTTTTATTTTTTCATTCTCTTGGTTGCTTCCATACTCAAATTGACTGACTAACTTCGTTTTACTCCAGCGTTCGTAAAAAAGTGGCTTTTGTCGTAAAGCTCCATATACTATGCAAAGAAAACCTAAAAAAAGCACGAAAGAGATGCCTGCATAGACAATGATTAACCATTGTGCTTGTTTTGCTCCACTTTTTTCCAAACTACTCACAAAAGGAGATAAAAAAGTAAACGGTGTAAGCATCAGCGGCCAAAAAACAAGATATAAGAGCCCATACCTTACTAAAAGGGCTTTAAACTGCAGTTGACTCGATTCTGCTATGACTTTAACTTTTACCAAAGCCTTACCTAATGTCTGGCCCTTATAAAAATACGAAAAGCAAACAAAATAGAGGATTACCCACAGAACATAATTTAGACTAATCGTCCATAGAATCTCTCTTTCAAACACATTGCCTAGTCGAAAAATTTTGGCAAAAAAGGCGGTTAATCCCATAAAAAATAATAACACAAGATAATCCACACCTAGCGCTGTTAACCTCCTGAAAAAAGGAATGGAAGTTCCTTTTTTTTGCTCCTTTTCCAGCAATTGCTCAATTGTCGGCAGAAAAAAGGTACAGAGTGGCGCCATTAAATACCCTATAGTTCCACCTAATGTATTTAAGAATAAATCATCTACATCAAACAATCGATACGGTCTTGGATATATTCCGTATAGACCAGACAACTGGGTTAATTCGAAAAATAAGGAAAATAAAAAAGAAGCAAACATCGTACGTTTCAACGACCACCGAAAATAATACCGCAAATATACACCAAATGGAAACAATAGTAAGACATTAAACGCAGGCTGTAAAAATACCGACTGCTTTAAGCTAGCCATGTAAGTCTGCGGGTCATTAATTTTAAGATAAGAGTCTCTCATGAACTCTTTTATGAACAGAAACGGCTGTAACTGAATTTTCATTCTGGTATACTGTGCCACTGCCTCTCGATCTGGAAGAGGTAATATCGTCATAAAATAGGCACAAACCAGATAAAATAGAAACGAGTATAAAATAACAGCTTTCACCGTCAAAAAAGCACCATTTTTTCGATACTGATAAATTAAAACAGGCACAAAAACTAGAAATAAAAGAATAGGGAAAACAACTAACGCTGTTTGGATTGGAGCGACATAACTTGCCATCGCTAACACCTCCTGTTTTTTCTTTTAGTATACCAAATTCATTCGAACTAAGGGGATTTCTACATAAAAACGCGATTTTTTTAGGATCAACAGGCAAAATAGAGACTTTTGGCTGCTTACTTCATACTCTCGGCATTATTATTCTGCTTGATCTAAAAAGTATAACTGTTGAAATCGCTTGTTGGTCTTTTTCAATTCTTTTGGCGCACCATGCATCTCAATATTCCCATTTTCTAAGAAAAGAACCTCATCTGCAGCTTCTATTCCTACTAGGTGATGCGTAATCCAGATTACTGTTTTTTCTTTTAATACTTCAAAAACCGTTTGTAGCAGCTTTCTTTCCGTAATAGGATCTAAGCCAATCGTTGGCTCATCAATAATCACAATCGGAACATCTTGTAGTAGAATTCTTGCTAGCGCAATCCGCTGTTGTTCTCCACCTGAAAAACGTTTCCCACCTTCTTCTACCATCGTATGGACTCCATCAGGCAAACGCTCAACAAGTTCTTGTAGCCCTGATCTAACAATCGCTTCATAAACTTCTTCGTCTGAAGCTTTGATGTTTCCTAAACGAACATTATTGATAATTGTTGTATCAAAAAGATGCGGACTTTGACTTAGAACTCCGATCAATTGATGGATGTTTGTATCAAGTTTTTCCACACTTGTTCCTCCAATTAACACACGACCTGTTGTAGGAGACAAATCACCATGAATTAATTGGGACAATGTCGTCTTCCCCGTCCCACTCTTGCCCAGTACAGCTGTTGTTTTACCTGATTCAATCGTCCAATTGAAATTTTGTAAGAGCCATTTTGCTTGAGCACCGTACTGAAAAGAAACATTCTCTAATTGAATGGTGGTATCTTTTAAGCAGAAATTTCGTTCGTTTTCTCCGGAAGTTGATTTTGGTTTAGGTAACGCATCCAATCTTTTGGCTGAGTCTTCATACATTGGCATTTCTGTCACAGCAGTTGCAATTGGTGCAAACGCGTCCATCAACGGAAAAAAAGCCAGAACAAAAGCAGCAATCCAGTTCAGTCCTGCATGACCTGTTTGATAGTAATACATGCCTGCCCAAATAAATAGTGCAATAACTACCCCGCCAAATATAAATTGAATACAAGTGTTTAGTCTTCGTGTAGCCTGATTTAGTGGTTCATCTTGGGCACGGACTTCTTTTTCAGCTTGATTATAATGGTCCAAAAACTCTTCGTAACGCCCACTATACTGCCAGTCCCCTACTCCTAAAATAGAATCAGTCAATTTCCCGTATAACTCATGTCTTTTTTCTTTTCTTCGATAAATCTTCGCTTGGTTCATCAGTACTGAAACAAGGGGGAAAACAATGACTAAGACCCCAATAAGTAAAAGCATTATTCCAGCAAATACAAGGGAAAAAGCACCAAATATCACGACAATGATGCCATATAGTAACCAAGCAATGAGTGTTGGAAAAATGGTCCGCAAATATAAATTTTGAATATGTTCAATGTCTTCTGCAAGTATCCCTAAAACGTCGCCAGACTGAAATGTTCCTCTCGCTTGCATTGCCTTTGATTCTAATGAACGATAAAGTTTCAAGCGAATATCAGAGGTCATCTTAAGCACCCAGTTATGACTGGCTAAACGCTCTACATATCTAAATGCTGGACGACCTATCCCAAAAGCTCTAGTTAGGACAATTGGAACATATACAAGTAAAATATTAACTGGATGTGTAGCTGACTTACTAATGAGATAGCCCGAGTTAAACATGAGAGCACTCCCACAAAAAAAGGTCATCATGCCCAAAAATAAAACTAACAAGAGTAACTTTTTATACTTTTTAAAGTAAGGACGAACCCAGGTATCCTTTCGTGACAACAACAAATATTTAGATGTTTTCAAACCCAATCTACTCCTTTCATCCCATTTACTAGTTTGCGGTAAAATCCATCATTTTGACTGACTTCTTCGTACGTTCCAGCTTCGACCAACTTCCCTTGATCCATCACTAAAATATAGTCCATTTCTTTCATCCAATGCAGCCGATGTGTCGCAAAAAAGACAAGATGTTCAGAAAATAATGGCAGCATGGTTTTTTTCAGTTCTGCTTCTGTTTCAATATCCAAATGTGCAGTTGGTTCATCAAATAATAAAATTTTTCTAGACTGGTCTAAAAATATTCGGGCTAATGCAACTCTTTGGGTTTGTCCCCCGCTAAGTGTTTGCCCTCCTTCTCCAATCACCGTATCTAAGCCTTTCGGAAGTTCAGAAATCAACTCTGTCAATCCTGCATGCTCTACCGCTTGTATCATTTCTTCTTCTGAGGCGTTTGGTACGTAAAAAGAAAGATTCTCACGTAAACTTGCATGAAAAATATAAGGATCTTGCGGCAAATAAAAAAGCTGCTCTTGCCAACTTTTTTGCGCTAAGTTTGCAACAAACTGATGATTGACTGTAACCATTTCATCCGAAGTAGGCTCTAAAAATCCACCCAATAGTTTGATGAGAGTTGACTTACCCGAGCCTGACAATCCAACAACCCCAACCTTTCCATAACCCTGCCACTCAAAAGAGAGGTCCTTTAGGGTCTCAATTTTCTCTCTTTGTTCATTAGTTTGATAGGAAACACTGGCCTTTTCTAATGCAATTGAATCGTCTTTGCCATAGGTTTTACTTAATGGGAATGTTGCCATTTTTTTAGGTTCTGCTTGATCAAGAATTCGAAAAATTGCCTTTAAGGTGTTCCCACCATTTAAAGTCGCATGGTAGTCATTTGAGAAATCACGTAACGGCAAGAAAAAATCAGGTGTTAGTACCAATACCAATAAAGCAGGCAAAAGCGCAATACCTCCGTTGATTAATTTTAGCCCCAAAAAGACGGCCACGACCGCAACCGATAAAGTTGTAAAAAAATCCAATGCAAACGTTGATAGAATGGCAATTTTCAACGTACTCATCGTAGCTTTACGATAATCTTCACTCACTTGGTAAACATTTTTTTCATATTTTTTACTCAACCCGAGTAGTTTCAATGTTTCCAAGCCACGTAACGCATCGATAAAATGGTTGCTTAAACGCTGAAAACCTTCGTATTGTTTGTCTGCTTTCGCTTTTGCAGCATATCCTAAGATAATCATAAAAACGATAATGATTGGAAAAACAAGCAAGACAATCACACCTGAAAGAATATCTTGGGTAAATAAAAAGGCAGCAATAATCCAAGGAATAATCATCATATTCGTAATTTTAGGCAAGATTAAGGTGATATAATTTTCAATCTGACTAATTCCTTCTATTGCCATAGTCACCATATTTCCCGTTCCTTCTTTTTGAACAAAATTCGGTCCAAGCACAAATAATTTTTTCATAAATTTTTGACGAATGGCTTGAGATTCTCTATAAGCATAGGTGTCCAAAGATTTATCACGAATATACTGACATGCTTGTCGTAGCATAAAAAATAAAAAGAATAAACCTACCTCTACGAGTTGATCGCCCACCTTCCCTCCGTTCCATAAGTTTGTGATACCTTTTGATAAAAAATAAGCCTGCCCAATAATGAAAAGAGCTTGCAGAACAGCAAGTCCTGCAAGCCCCCCAAGAACAGCTCTCATCTTCTCAATTCGGAATAAATTTTTATCCATCATGAGAGTAAGCTCCCCCTTTTCCTAACCCAATTCTTTTGCCAAAAATATAGTACGACCATGCTTGATAGGCAAGGACAAATGGCAGGATTGTAAAAGCAATCTTGGACATCAAACTCAGTGTATAAGGTGTACTTGAGGCATTTTTGATTAGTAAGTCCGTGCTTGAACCTAATGAACTAATCATAACCCTTGGAAACAATCCATTAAATATCAAAACCACCACACCAGCTAAAACGAAACCTGTTGTTAAGAAAGATAACAGCTCTTTGTCTTTCCATGTGCCATATGCAGATAGACATGCACACAAAACGATTCCAGCAAGGATTGCAAGCGAAGAAACCGGACGAGCTTGAATAAAGTCTGTTTCTAGATAAACTAAAACTGCAAACACTACCAATCCCACAAACAAAACTGGATATAACCGTTTAGAAAGTTTTTGTGCACGCTCACGCACACTACCCTCTGTTTTAAGTCTAATATAATTTAAACCATGTAAGAAACAAATCAAGGTAACTGCAACCCCACCAACTACTGAAAAAAGGTTGACATAATCACCAAAAGAAGCATAAATTCCCTTATCAGCTGCTAGAGGCATTCCTCGTACCATGCTGGTAAACATTAAACCAAATAAAAACGGCGGAAGGATACTTCCTATAAATAAAGTCCAGTTCCAAAAATTACGACTCTTGGCTGTCTCCATTTTTTCTCTAAATTCAAAAGATACTCCTCGAATAATTAGCCCCACTAAGATTAAGAACAAAATGATATAATACCCACTAAAAAGAGTGGCATACCATTCGGGAAAAGAAGCAAACATCGCACCACCTGCTGTCAGTAGCCAAACTTCGTTCCCATCCCACACAGGTCCAATTGTTTCAATTACTTGATCGCGCTCTTCTTCATTTTTGACAAGAAAACGTGTCGCCATTCCGACACCGTAGTCAAAGCCTTCCAAAAAGAAGAATCCAATAAACAGAACCGCAATTAGAATAAACCATAATAGTTGTAACCCACTCATATTAGAACGCCTCCTTAGAAAATGGATCTAATGCTACATTCTCTTTGATTTCTTGTTCTTCGTGATAAGGTCCTTTATTCATTTCTTTTCGGATAAGGTAAACTAATACCGCTCCTAAAGACGCAAACAATAAGAAAAAGACAATATTCGTAAAGAGCATTTGGTTGGCTGTGACGTTGGGTGATACACTATCTGCAACCGTAAACACTCCATAAACAGTCCAAGGATAACGTCCCATCTCTGTAATTAACCAGCCTGACGTATTCGCAATAAATGGAACAAAGGTACACACTCCTGTGACCCAAAGCAACCATCTTTGCTTCATCAACCAGCCTTTTTTTAGTAGGAACAAATCTAAAATAGCTAATGCTATCAGTGCCGTACCAAAACCAGCCATGATTCTAAAACTCCAGAAAAGAACATTCGTTGGAACATAATAATTCATATCTTTCCCGAATTTACTATCATATTTTTCGTGTAGTTCTTTATTTACTTGGTTCATCCCTTTAAAACTACCGCTCAAACTATGATTTCCTAAAATGCTCAGCATATAGGGAATCTCAACTGAGAATTTCGTTTCTTTTTCTTTTGTATCAAACAAGGCTACTGCCGACCAAGAAGCCGGATCATCTGTATTTTCATAGATACCTTCTGCTGCTGCAAATTTCATCGGTTGCTCTTCAATCAATGCTTTTGTTTGCAAATCTCCGACTGCAACAGTCAAAATTGCAGCTATGCCACCCAAGACAAGGCCTACACGCAATGATCTCGTGAAAAATTCCACGTCTTTTTTCTTAAATAATTTCCATGCAGAAAGACCCGCAACCACAAATGCGCCTGTTAGGAAGGCTGCAAAAATAACATGCGGAAATTCCAACCACAATTGTGGATTTTTAATCACTGCTAAGAAATCATTCAGTTCTGCACGACCAGTTACGCTATTAAAGCTATAACCAACCGGATGTTGCATAAAACTATTGGCTAGTAAAATCCAAAATGCAGATAGTGTCGAGCCGATGACAACTAACCAGATAAAAACCAAGTGAAGTTTTTTACTGAATTTAGTCCAGCCAAACGACCACAAGCCAATAAAGGTTGATTCTAGAAAGAATGCAAGTAAAGCCTCAATCGCTAATGGAGCCCCAAATATATCTCCCACAAATCTAGAATAGGCTGACCAGTTCATGCCAAATTGAAATTCTTGAATAATTCCTGTTACCACCCCTACTGCAAAACTAAGCAAAAAGATATGCCCCCAAAATTTTGCCATATCTTTATATATCTCTTTTTTCTTTACAACGTACAACGTTTCCATAACAGCAACAACTAATGCAAGACCAATAGATAATGGCACAAAAAAGTAATGAAAAATGGTCGTCATCGCAAATTGAAACCGTGCTAACGTTAAAACACTCATGTAAAGAACCCCCTTTTCCTATTTTTAGTACACCCTACATTATAGTCTAAATTAAATTAATTATAAACTAATTTTTTAAAAAAAGTAGAGAATAAAAAATGAGCCCGTTTAGTCTCTACTTTTTCATTTTTAATTTTTGCCTATTTAACGCATCGTAACAAACTCTTCCGCACCTGTCGGATGAATCGCTACCGTATCATCAAAATCTTTTTTCGTCGCACCCATTTTGATTGCTACTGCAAACCCCTGAAGCATCTCATCCATCCCCAAACCAATCCCATGTAACCCAACAATTTTTTCTTCTTTTCCTACACATACCAGCTTCATTTCACACGCTTGCTTATTTTGCGCCAAAGCATATTGCATCGGGGTAAATTTAGAAGTATAGATTTTCAGCTGCTCCGCACCATACTTTTCTTTTGCCGCTTCTTCGGTTAGCCCTACCGTTCCGATTGTCGGATGAGAAAAAACTACGGTTGGAACAGTATGATAGTCTAAATAAGCATCCGTTTGACCATTGAATAACCGCTCAGATAATCTACGACCTGCTGCGATAGCTACTGGAGTTAAATCAATTTTTCCGATAACATCTCCTACAGCGTAAATCCCAGACTCTGTAGTATTTTGATACTTATCTACTCGGATCATTCCCTTAGAATCACAGTGGACATTGGTATTACTAAGCCCAATATTTTCTGTATTTGGCTTGCGCCCAACTGCCCAAATGACTTGCTCTACCGCTACCTTTTCACCAGACTCTGCTAACACTTCAAGGCTGCCATCCGCTGCCTTATCGATTTTTTCAGGAACAAAGTTGGCATGCAAATGGATTCCTTGTTGCTGATATTCCTCGACAAGCGCTTTTGAAATCATCCCATCAAATGAACGTAAAACAGTCTCTTTTCTATAGAGCAACTGTGTCTTTACACCTAGTTGGTTTAGGACACCGGCTATTTCAACGGCAATATAGCCAGCACCAATAACTGCGACGCTTTTCGGCAGTTTTTCCAGTGCAAAGAAACCATCAGAATCAATCCCATACTCTGCTCCAGGAATCTCTAGAATCATTGGTCGACCACCAGTTGCAATCAAAATATGCGGGGCTTGATACTTTTTCTCTTCCACTTCGATGGTTCTAGAATCAACAAATTGCCCATAGCCTTTAACAACTGTCACATGATTACTGTCAAGTCCGTGATAATAAGCCCCATGCAACCGTTCAATGTAGGCTTGACGATTCTCAACTAACTGTTTAAAATCAAAATTTTCCACTTGAATATCCAGTCCAAATCCGCTGCTCTCATTTTCTATAGAAGATTTCAATGACGCAGCTGACCACATCACTTTCTTAGGCACGCAGCCAACATTGACACATGTTCCCCCAATCTCTTTTCCTTCAATCAATGCTACTTTTGCTCCACGCATCGCAGCACGATTTGCAGAAGCAATCCCACCGCTTCCGCCACCTAAAACAATATAATCATATTTTTCTATCATTTCTGTTAGCTCCTTTTATATTTCATCCATTTTATTATCTCAAAAAAAGGAAAAAAACACATCTAATTGGATTGGAAATAAAAAAAGTATAAGGAGCTTCTCATGAAACTCTCCTTATACTCTTTTACTCTTTGAAACAAAAAAGTCGATTATTTCTTTTTTCGAATCATATCTCCAATCGCAACCGGTTGAGAAACCGGCATGGTCAAAAGCATCATCGGATTTGGTGCTCGGTCAATCGGTTCACCTTCCTCATCCCACATAGCTTCAACCTTTTGATGAAAATGATGAAATCCAGGTCCATAAAACTCGACTTCATCTCCTACCCGAAAATGATTTCTTTGACGAATCGTCGCAATCTTAGTTTCTTCATTATAGGCCATCACCTCACCCACAAATTGGTAGACAGGTATTTTACGTCTTGGGCCAAATAGTTGCTCTTCTTCACTAGGTTTTTGGTAATAAAAACCAGTCGCAAGTTCTCGTTGTGCCACTTTCCATAGCTCGTCAATCCATTCCTGTTTACATACGTAATTTTCTGGGTCTTCTACGTAACTATCAATAGCTGCGCGATAAACATTTGATACGGTTGACACATAGTGAATAGACTTCATCCGACCTTCTATTTTTAGACTGTCAACACCATTTTCAACTAAATCAGGAATATGCTCAATCATTGACATATCAACTGCACTCATCGAAAATGGCTCTTCTATCCCTTGATCTGTGAATGTCTTTCTTTCGGTTCCAAACGGCATATCATATAGTTCATATTTCCAGCGACAAGACTGAGAACAGCCGCCACGGTTCGCATCACGAAACGACATGTGATTAGAAAGCGTGCATCTTCCAGAGTAAGAAATACACATTGCTCCATGAATAAACGCTTCAATTTCAATGCTTGTATTCTTTCTGATTTCGGCTACTTCTGCCATTGAAACCTCACGCGCAAGCACCACACGTTCTAAGCCCTCTTCTTTCCAGAACTCCAATGTTTCATAGTTTGTTGCAGAAGCCTGTGTGGATAGATGAATAGGCAAGCCAGGTGCTTCTGTCGCACAAATCTCAATCAGAGCCGGATCCGAAACAATCACTGCACTAATCCCTATCGTACGTAGCTCTCGGAAAAATTCCCCCGCACCCTTAGCATCCCCTTCGTGTGTCACCATATTGGCCGCGACGTAAACTTTGGCTTGATGTTCCTTAGCATATGCTACGCCTTCAGCCATTTCTTCATAACTAAAATTTCCAGCACGGCTTCTTAACCCATAAGCATTCCCACCGATATAAACGGCATCTGCGCCATAATGAATCGCTGTTTTTAATTTTTCTAGAGTTCCAGCAGGTGCTAACACTTCTGGTTTTTTTAATTTACGTTTTTCTATTGTCATGACTGTCTCCTTATTTCACATCTTCTGGGTTGAGTAACAAAAACCCAGTATCTAACCCACGCATTTTGGGATGTAATTTTACAACCTTTTGATTCATTTCTTCTAAATATTCTGTTGTTACAAGATTTGCCGCGAACGCTTCTTTTATTTCTACAAAGCATTTAGCAATGTCTACAAACGTTTCTCCTGGGGTAAAAATCCCATCTAATTTCCAATGATTATACGAAGATAACGCGACCAGCTTGTCTAACTCCAACGTCAGGTTCACATCATTATTTGCAAAGATATGAGTCCCATGAGTGTCTTCATAAATAGAATAATGCGTGTCTTCTTTTTTAGGCTCTGATAAGAAGAAGCCTCTTGCTTTAGATACTTGATCTTCAACGCCAACATATGAAAGATAATTCTGCAATAAAGGTCGTAACGATTGATGAATACAGGTCGCTCCGTACACCAGGACTTCTCCAAATACGTCTAAATTAGGAGCCATGGACACAAGTTCCATGTAAGGAATCTCACGCGCAAGTACAGCTCCAACAGCCCCTTTTTTCCCCCAAAAATTAATCTGTCTTGAGCTGGTTACAAGTGTTTCTCCATCATATATATAGGGAATACCGTAAGAACCTTTTTTAAGTAGATAAATAACTCCAGTATCTCCAACCGTGATTTGATCAACTTTAATTTCTTTTAAAAAAGTTAGATATGCTGGCACTTCTTTCATTTTTTCTGGATGCATCATCGCATTGACAGCAACCGTGACTTTTTTTCCTTTTTCATGGGCCATTTCAACCAATCGTTTTTGTTCTTCTCTTGTAAAAGAGGTTGGCAAACGCAAGCCAAAGTGTTCTTCTCCAATATATAGAGTATCAATTCCTGTATTTATAAGTTGCTCCGCTTGTTTAAGCGATTCTGCCGTTGCAGTAATAGTAATCATGAAAAAAATCCTCCTTTGTTACTCCACACATCCTACCACAGCTTCACAAACTTTAAAAGTCTGCTTTGGACTAACCTTCCTTATTACTTAAAAAAAACCGTAAAAAATGAGCCAGAACGTTGTACTTTGTTCCGACTCATTGTCGTAATCATCTTTATACCGTTTGTAGCTTGACAGCCTTTTTCGCACTATTCACAGTTAAAGTAATTTTTCCTTTACTAGCTCCAAGTGTGACCTTGTCTCCCACAACTGCTTGCCCTGCTAACAACGCTTCGCTTAAGCGATCTTCTACTTCTTTTTGCAACGCTCTGCGAATCGGACGAGCGCCGTACTCAGGATCAAAGCCTTCTTTTGCAATCACTTCAATAGCTGCGGGTGTAATCTTGACTATAATCCCTTGCTCATACAATCGACTGACAATCGTTTGACTCATAATTTTAACGATTTCATGTATCTCTTTTTTATCCAGTGATTTAAAGACGAGCAACTCATCCACCCTGTTTAAGAATTCAGGTCGAAATGCTTTCTTTAGCTCTTCCAAAATTCGCTTTTTCATCGCTTGATAATTTTTTGACTTGTCAACAGCATTGAACCCAACCGATTTTTCATCTCTAAGCGCTGTTGCTCCAATATTAGAGGTCATAATCAAGATGGTATTGCGAAAGTCAACTTTTCGACCTTTTGAATCAGTCAAATAGCCATCATCAAGGACTTGAAGTAACATATTGAAAACATCGGGATGCGCTTTTTCAACTTCGTCCAGTAAAATAACCGAATAAGGATGCTGTCTGACCTTTTCTGTCAGTTGACCTCCTTCATCATACCCTACATATCCAGGAGGAGAGCCGATCAAACGACTTGTACTATATTTTTCCATGTATTCAGACATGTCTACTCGAATTAGAGCACTTTCTGAGCCGAACATTGCGTCGGCTAATGTTTTCGCTAATTCTGTTTTTCCGACACCAGTAGGCCCTAAAAACATAAATGATCCAATTGGACGATTAGGATCTTTGAGCCCACTTCTGGCCCTTCTAATTGCTCTTGAGACAGATTCGACAGCTTCTGATTGACCAATGACTCTTTGATGGAGACGTTTTTCAAGCTCAAGTAACCTTTGGCTTTCTTTTTTTTCTAATTGTTGCAGTGGAACCCCTGTCCATTGTGAGACAACTTCCGCAATATCCTCGCTTGTCACTTGTTGCTGATATTCTGAGGGATCTTGTGCTTCCTCTATAAACATTTTTTCCATTTTAAGCTGTTGACGCTGTTCTTTTTTTCTAAACTTTGCTGCTTTCTCAAAATCATGTTCACGAATCGCCTGCTCTTTTTGAAGAACGAGCTCATCCAGCTTAAGTTTCTGTTTAGTAAGTGGAGACGGCTCATTTGCTGTGTCCAGCCTGACTTTTGCTGCAGATTCATCAATTAAATCTATGGCTTTATCTGGCAATTGTCTCGCTGTTAAATAACGTACAGACAAATGCACTGCTTCATGTACTGCATCATCCGTAATTTGTACTTGATGATGCTCCTCGTAGCGGCTACGCAACCCTAGTAGTATCTGTTCCGCTTCTTGTAAGGTTGGTTCTTCGACTTTCACAGCTGCAAATCGTCTTTCAAGTGCCGCATCTTTTTCGATATATTTTTGATATTCATCTAACGTTGTTGCCCCCACAGTTTGTAACTCTCCACGAGCCAAGGCTGGCTTCAAAATATTGGACGCATCAATTGCTCCTTCAGCACCACCTGCTCCAATCAAAGTATGCAACTCATCAATGAATAAAATTACTTCACCATCTTGATAAATTTCTTCAATAACTTTTTTCAAGCGATCTTCAAATTCACCGCGATATTTAGTCCCAGCTACTAATGAACCCATGTCAAGCATCATCAGACGTTTGTTCTCTAAAGTATCAGGAACCGTTCCAGCCACAATTCTTTGGGCTAAGCCTTCAGCAATGGCAGTTTTCCCAACACCTGGCTCCCCAACTAATACTGGATTGTTTTTTGTGCGTCGACTTAAAATTTGAATCATACGACGAACTTCTTTCTCTCTGCCAATCACTGGGTCGATTAAATTATTTTTGGCCATCGCCGTTAAATCTCTTGCTAACATATCTAGAGTTGGTGTCATGGATTCTTGTGCTTGTTGCAACGGTACAGGATTTTTTCTGGCGTTTTGTCTGGAGGATTGCGTCGTGTTGATTCCAACTTTTTTTAAAACCAACTGTCTCATTTTGGGAAGACTTACACCTAAGTTTGCCAAAATGCGTGACCCCAAAACCTCATCTTCGCGTAAAATTCCTAGCAATAAATGTTCCGTCCCCACACTTGGAGCACCCATTCTTTTCGCTTCATCACCTGCATATGTCAAAATTTGCTTGGCTCTGGGTGAATAAGAAAGATATAGGAACTTAGCAGTACTCGTCGAACCGTATCCTGCAATGGACTCAATCTCTTCTCGGATGTCTATTTCACTCACTCCAAGTTGACGAAGTGCTTTTCCTGCAATGCCGTCTTTTTCAATGACCAAACCTAAAAGCAAGTGTTCTGACCCAATAGATTGATGTCGAAAACTTTTGGCTTCCGCTTGTGCAATTTCTAACACTTTTTTTGCTTTTTCCGTAAATAACTCATCCATGAATCATCACTCCTTTTCTTCATATCCTAAACGAGTCAAGAACGCTTTAAATAGGCGTGCTCTTAACTCTTGTTCATTTTTCTCGTTGGTTGATTGTAACACTTGTTTGCTAATTAGTGAAAGAAAAAGATTTCCTTCTCTTTTGGTTATTATCTCATTATCATATAGTTGTTGCAATAAGGACAAAGCATCCTGTTCCGATAATTTATTTCCAATCATTTCTTCTAATTCTAGCAAAATTTCTGACCCAGTCGAAAGAGTCACTTTAATAATACGAATATAACCGCCACCACCACGTTTACTTTCTACTATATATCCTTTTGGAATCGTAAATCTTGTTTTAATTACATAGTTAATCTGCGATGGGACACAATTGAACTGACTCGCCATTTCAGCTCGACGAATTTCAATTTGTTCCTGTTCAGCAAGAATCTGTTTTAAATACGCTTCAATTACATCTGAAATATTTTGGTTATTCACAGCCTTCACCTCACTTATGCGTATAATTGACTAACTTTGACCTTTATTATACTCAATTCTGCCAATTAAATAAAGAAGTTTGATTCCCTACAGAAAACTATTAACAAGTAAAAATAGTTCGGATGAAACCATCCAAACTATCTCAACATTTTTTAGTCACTAACTAATTTTTATGAACTTCAGGGCTTACACTTTTTATTTCCTATATGATAAAAAAATAGAGTGAAAGATAATTTCTTTCACTCTATTTTATCAATTTCTACCAATTCTACCAATAGATAATCGGGAAGACAGGATTCGAACCTGCGACACCTTGGTCCCAAACCAAGTACTCTACCAAGCTGAGCTACTTCCCGAAAAAAATGCACCCAAGAGGAGTCGAACCTCTAACCTTCTGATTCGTAGTCAGATACTCTATCCAGTTGAGCTATGGGTGCAAGTGTGATTAACAAAGGACAATGCCGAGGACCGGAATCGAACCGGTACGGTGATCACTCACCGCAGGATTTTAAGTCCTGTGCGTCTGCCAGTTCCGCCACCCCGGCAACATTATTTTATTAATCTTTTTGCTTTCGCAAAAAGCGGAAGACGGGGTTCGAACCCGCGACCCCCACCTTGGCAAGGTGATGTTCTACCACTGAACTACTTCCGCATATAAATAAAACGAAGAGAGAGAAAAAGACACTCTCAAGAATGCCGGCTAAAGGATTTGAACCCTCGACCCTCTGATTACAAATCAGATGCTCTACCAACTGAGCTAAGCCGGCTCAAAGTGCGGGTGAAGGGACTTGAACCCCCACGCCGTTAGGCGCTAGATCCTAAATCTAGTGCGTCTGCCAATTCCGCCACACCCGCATATAAAAAAATGACCCGTACTGGGCTCGAACCAGTGACCCTCTGATTAAAAGTCAGATGCTCTACCAACTGAGCTAACGAGTCATATGGAGGTTAACGGGATTGAACCGCTGACCCCCTGCTTGTAAGGCAGGTGCTCTCCCAGCTGAGCTAAACCTCCATGACAACAAGCGTGGCAACGTCCTACTCTCACAAAGGGAAACCCTTCACTACCATCGGCGCTAAGAAGCTTAACTTCTGTGTTCGACATGGGAACAGGTGTATCCTTCTCGCCATCGCCACCACACTTCGTGTC